>CAMCPC010000195.1 GCA_945876665.1 uncultured Oscillospiraceae bacterium | reverse complement strand
CTATTGAGTATTCACTTGACGGCAAGGACTGGAAAACAGCGCTGCCTAAGACGCAGAATACAGGCGAAACAGAGGAATTTGAGAAGTATATGTTCTCCGAAGCTGTTAATGCGAGATATATCCGTTACAGCGGTGACGGCGCGACAGATCCGAAGAAGAATTATTGCCATGTAAGCGAAATAGCTGTGCTTGGCGCAGAATAATACAAAAGCTGTACCGCAGACGCGGTACGGCTTTTTGTGTCGTTGGAACTTAATTCCGCAAGAAAGATAATATTCTGATGTAAAAAGTGTTGAATTTTAAGAAAAAACAGTATATAATAGTATAGCATTAAAATTTTTATACAAAGCAAAGGCGTTTTGTTGTTTGAAGGAGTGTAAGAATTATGCTAAAAGACAGAAGAATCGGAGAGGAATGCGGAGTATTCGCTATTTATGACCCGGAGGGTGATTGCGCAAGAAGTACCTATTACGGCTTGTACGCGCTGCAGCACAGAGGTCAGGAAAGCTGCGGTATCGCGGTAAACAACAACCGTGATATTACCTATTATAAGGACATGGGACTTGTGAATGACGTGTTCAATGACGAAATTCTGACTAAGCTTGACGGTAAAATGGCGGTGGGGCATGTGCGTTATTCAACCACAGGTGAAAGTATGCGTGAAAATGCACAGCCGCTTGTTTTGAGGTACAGCAAGGGCAATATTGCCATTGCGCATAACGGAAATCTTGTGAACAAGGACGCTCTTGCAAAGGAATTGAGCGTTACGGGCGCAATTTTCCAGACTACAACCGATACAGAAATGATTGCATACACAATCGCAAAGGAACGTCTGAATACGGGCAGCGTTGAGGAAGCGGTTGAAAAGACTATGGACCACCTTGTCGGCTCGTTTTCGCTTATAGTTATGAGTCCGCAGAAGCTGATTGCGGCGCGTGACCCTTGGGGATTCCGACCGCTCTGTATGGGCAAAAGAGGAGAAGCAATTGTTTTCGCTTCTGAAACCTGCGCGCTTGATTCTGTAGGCGCGGAGTTTATACGTGATTTGGAGCCGGGCGAAATAGTAGTCGTAAAGAACGGTGAAATCAAAACCATAAGAACTCATGTGGGCAAAAAGCCGCATACAATGTGTATATTTGAATATCTTTATTTTGCTCGTCCCGACAGCGTTATTGAAGGTCAGTCTGCTCACGATTCGCGTATGCTTGCGGGTAAGTATCTTGCGCAGGAGTATCCTGCCGATGCTGACGTGGTAGTCGGCGTTCCGGATTCGGGACTCAGCGCGGCTATGGGATTTTCAAAGGAGTCGGGTATTCCTTACGGAATCGGCTTTGTAAAGAATAAATATATAGGCAGAACCTTTATTCAGCCGTCACAGGCAATGCGTGAAAATGCGGTGAGAATCAAACTGAATGTCTTGAGAAGCACCATTGAGGGCAAGCGCGTTGTCATGGTAGACGACTCAATCGTAAGAGGTACTACATCAAAGAGGATTGTAAGCCTTTTAAGGCAGTTCGGAGCGAAAGAGGTGCATGTGCGTTCATCTGCGCCGCCGTTTATGTGGCCGTGTTATTTCGGTACGGATGTGCCGTCACGCGATCAGCTTGTTGCCTGCAACTATGACATGGAGGGCATTAGAGAGCTTATCGGCGCGGACAGTATCGGATTTCTGAGCGTGGACGCGCTTAAGAAGATTATTCCGAATGCAAACTGCGGTTACTGTGACGGGTGCTTCAGTGGCAAGTATCCTGTTGAGATAAAGTAAGAATGAGTATATAATCAAAAGAGGAAGGAGTTAACACATGGGAGGCATATTTGGCGTAATATCAAAGAAGAACTGCGTGCTGGATTTGTTTTTCGGTATTGACTATCATTCGCATCTTGGTACAAAGAGAGGCGGTATGGTAGTATACGGTGAAAACGGATTTAACCGCGCAATTCACAATATTGAAAATTCACCGTTTCGTACAAAGTTTGAGCGTGACGTGAACGAAATGGAGGGCAACGCGGGTATAGGCTGTATTTCAGATAACGAGCCGCAGCCGCTTATTGTCCGTTCGCATCTTGGCAATTTTGCGATTACAACCGTCGGACTTATTTCCAATACGGACGAGCTTCTGGAGATGGCATATAAAAAGGGCAATCCGCATTTTCTTGAGCAGAGCGGCGGAAGCATTAACCAGACAGAGCTTGTGGCATCAATTATTAATCAAGAGGACGATATTGTAAAGGGTATTCAGCTTGCTCAAAGCGTTATAAAAGGCTCAATGAGTATGCTTATCCTGACTCCGAACGGAATGTATGCCGCGCGTGACAAAATGGGCAGAACACCGATAATTATCGGACATAAGGAGGATGCGTACTGCGCGTCGTTTGAAAGTTTTGCATATCTGAACCTCGGCTATACCGATTATAAAAATCTCGGCCCCGGTGAAATAGTATTCATAACGCCTGACGGTGTGGAAACCGTTTCACCGCCGGGAGATAAAATGAAGATATGTACGTTCCTATGGATTTATTACGGTTATCCGACCTCATGCTATGAGGGAATTAATGTTGAAAATATGCGTTACCGCTGCGGGGAAAAGCTTGCCGAGCGTGACATGGAGGACGGCAATATAAAGCCTGACATAGTGGCAGGTGTGCCTGATTCGGGTATCGCTCATGCGGTAGGCTATGCAAATGAATCGGGTATTCCGTTTGCAAGACCGTTTATAAAGTACACACCTACATGGCCGCGTTCATTTATGCCGCCGAATCAGACGCAGAGAAATCTTATCGCAAAAATGAAGCTTATTCCTGTAGAGGAGCTTATTCATGACAAGAGCCTTCTGCTTATAGACGATTCAATCGTAAGAGGTACGCAGCTTCGTGAAACAACGGAATTTTTGTATGACAGCGGCGCAACCGAGGTTCATATCCGTCCTGCGTGTCCGCCGATTATGTTCGGCTGTAAATATCTGAACTTCTCGCGTTCAACGTCTGAGCTTGACCTGATTGCAAGACGTGTTATAAAAAGACGCGAGGGTGAGAATGTGAGCGACGAGGTGCTTGCAGATTACGCAAATCCTGAAAGTCAGAACTACAAGGAAATGGTTGATGAAATCTGTAAGGAACTGAACTTTACATCACTTCGCTTCCACAGACTTGACGATATGATTGAATCGGTGGGACTGCCGGAGTGTCAGTTATGCACCTACTGTTGGAACGGCAAAGAATAATTTAGTGTGAAAAATAAGCGTCGTAGCTCACCCTTTATTGGAGCTTGAAGTATCTACATACGACTGCGATCCTCAAAAGGGCAATCTGCTTGCTTCTTTTCCACACTATGAACAGAAAGAATGAGGATAAATGATTACTGACTTAACGGAGGGGAAACCCTCGAAGATATTGTGGAGCTTTTCAATACCAATGCTTTTAAGCGTGGTATTTCAGCAGCTTTATAAT
>CAMCPC010000194.1 GCA_945876665.1 uncultured Oscillospiraceae bacterium | reverse complement strand
ATTGTCGCGCACAAGTCTTAAACAGCGTCTTTTACTTGTAAGCGTATAGTTAAGATTCATTCTTGCGAACTCAATCTGTCTTGACGGCTTTTCATAGCCTACTTCCCTTAGAACCCAGTCATACAGCGGTCTGTGATCCTCAAATTCAAGGGAGCATAGCGAATGTGTAACTCCCTCAACCGTATCAGAAATCGGGTGCGCAAAGTCATACATCGGGTATACAAGCCATTTGTCGCCCGTTCTGTGGTGATGCGCGCGGAGTATTCTGTATATAATCGGGTCGCGCATATTAAGGTTTGGTGATGCCATATCTATCTTTGCGCGCAGTACCTTTGCACCGTCAGGAAATTCACCCTTTGTCATTCTCTCGAACAGGTCAAGGTTTTCCTCAATGCTTCTTTCGCGGTACGGACTGTTTTTACCGGGACTTGTAAGAGTGCCGCGGTATTCCCTTATCTCGTCAGGTGACAAGTCGTCAACATACGCCTTACCCTTCTTTATAAGCACAATAGCCGCCTTATAAATATCGTCAAAATAATCTGACGCGTAAAGCACCTTGTCCCACTTGAAGCCAAGCCACTTTATATCCTCCATAATCGCGTCAACGTATTCCGTATCCTCCTTTGTCGGGTTCGTATCATCAAGACGCAGATTGCATTTACCGTTATATCTTTCAGCCATGCCGAAATCTATGCTTATAGCCTTTGCATGTCCCACATGCAGATAGCCGTTAGGCTCCGGAGGAAAACGCGTCTGAACGTGATCGTATACCTTTTCCTCCAAATCCTTTTCTATTGCTTCCTGTATAAAATTTCTGCTGATTATTTCTTCCATATGTCTATCCCCTTAACTTCTTAAACTATCTATTGCTTCATCCAATCTCTTTATCACTTCATCTTTGCCAAGCACCTGCAAAATCTCGTACAAATCAGGTGTGTTTCTTCTGCCTGTCGCCGCCACGCGTATAACGCCTGCCACGTCGCCGACATGACCCTTGAAATCGTCCGGATTTTTCTTATATTCCTTAGGTGCCTTTGCATAACCAAGTGATACCGCCATGTCACGCACTCTCGGGAACCAGTCCTCTGCGGCGTCATTTTCATCATATACTTCCCTGTAAAGCTCAAGAATTTCTATCATATCCTCATTTGACAGATTATCAGCAAAATCACGCTGTCCGTCCCACAATTCCGAATAGAAATAGGACACGTAATTTTCAACGTCAGACCATGTGGCAATGTCCTTACGCGGCTTTGCGTTGCCGCGCTCTATTGCAAATATCGCCTTTGCGTATTCCTCATCATCTACAAGCAGCTTATAAAGCTTCTCATTATTCTCCTGCGCCCAGTCGGTTACAAGGTCATAGACCTCCTCTGCGCTTAGCTTGCATATATAATTCTTGCTCACGTCCGAAAGCTTTACAATATCAAACAGCGCGCCCGCCTTGCTCATCTTCTTGAAGGCGAACTTGAAATTATCAATATCCTCGTTCGGGTTTGCAAGACGCCAATCCTCATAGTTCGAGTTTGCAAGCGTCATAAGGTATTCCCATATAGCACCCTTAGGATAACCCACCTCGCTGTAATAGCTTACGGCAGCCTCGGGGTCCTTTCTCTTTGACAGCTTTCTCTTGCCACCGTTTTCCTCTTTCATAATCGGAGAAATATGGGCGTACTTAGGCGGTCTAAGACCGCACAGATAAAACAGCTGCAAATGAATCGGCACTGACGAAATCCATTCATCACCGCGTATAACGTGGGTTGTGCGCATAAGATGGTCGTCAACCACGTGCGCAAAGTGGTATGTAGGAGTTCCGTCCTTTTTCAGAAGCACCACGTCAAGGATATTTTCGGGCATTTCAATCTCGCCCTTTATAACGTCCTTGAATTTTATTCTGTTTTCTGCCTTACCCGGTGATTTAAGTCTTACAACATATTCGTCGCCGTTCTTAATTCTCTTTTCAGCTTCTTCAAACGAAATATCACGATACTTTGCAAATTCGCCGTAAATTCCGGGAAGTACCTTTTCGCTTTCCTGTCTTTCACGGATACTTGCAAGCTCGTCCTCCGTCATAAAGCACGGATAGGCAAGTCCCTTTTCAACAAGTGATTTTACGTATGATTGATAGATTTCAGTTCTCTTGCTCTGCATATATGGGCCATACGCGCCCTTTTCCTCGGTTTCGGAAAGCATACCCTCGTCAATCTCGATACCGAAATCATTAAGTCCCTTTACGATAAGGCTTACGCCGTTTTCCACCTCACGCTTTTTATCCGTGTCCTCAATTCTCAGATAGAACACGCCGTTTGTGGTTTTTGCGGCAGTTTTTTCAATAAATGCCGCAAACAGTCCTCCGAAATGCAGAAAGCCCGTCGGACTCGGTGCGAAACGCGTCACAACTGCACCCTCCTCAAGATTTCTCTTAGGATACGCCTGCTCATAGTCCTCCGGTGTCTTTGTTATATTACCGAACAAAAGCTCCGCCATCTGTTTATTACTGTCCATTGTTTTTATAATCCTTTCATTTAACCTAATATACCTATTCTATTATATTATACCTAAAATTGCTTCTAATATCAATGGTTTTAGGGAAAATTTTTCGTATTATACCAAAAAAAATGACAAACGCAAAACAGCGTTTGTCATATAATATGTACATTAATAGCCCAGTTCCTCGGGAACAAGCACGATTGTTATACGCTTCGGGAAGTAGTGACAGCCGTCAACGATACTCGTTACGTTGCAAATTCTCGCGTCACAGTGACAATCATTGCACTTAATATTGTCGTCCATCGCGCATGGTGTTTTGTGCGTAATTCTCCTTGCGTTCATCGGTGCGATTGACTTTGCTCTCCTTATACCGTCCTCAACCGTTTCAACAATCTTGTTCACACCTGCGACGATAATGACCTTCTTAGGTCCGAACACAATCTGACTTGTGCGGTTTCCCGTACAGTCGATATTTACAAGCTGTCCGCCCATTGTTACGGCATTGGTGCTTGACACGAACACGTCAGCCGTATAGCCCTCTCTGTACTTATCAAGCATAGCCTCAAAATCCGGCGCGTTGTAGCGGTCGATAAACTTGTACTTGTCGCTTCTTATCTCGTCAAGTATGCCTGTTTCATTAAGTGTCACGCTGCCGCCTACGGCTATTGTTGAGCCTTCCGGAATCATGTCCATGACAATTCTTCTTGCGTCGTCCTTGTCCTTCGCCATAACTGCGCCGAACTGTCTTTCCTCAAGCACTTTGATAAGGTCGGCTATTTTTCTTTCATTTGCCCATTTTTGTACTGCGTCCATTTTATTCCCCTCCTCGTGTTATTTGTCCTCGTTCTGCTCTGTAACCTTGTCTATTGCCTTCTGGTCAACCTCTGTGCTGATACCGTATTCATCTACCCATGCGTATACCTGTTCCTCAAAACGCTTGTTTTCCATTTTCTTAGCAAGAGAATCTGCCGCATTCGCATATTCCTTTTCGAAAAGCTCAGGT
>CAMCPC010000193.1 GCA_945876665.1 uncultured Oscillospiraceae bacterium | reverse complement strand
CTTTGCACATTCAAGATTGGTTTCGTTCAGTTTTATTTTATTGACAACGATAACCTCTGCATCGCTTATTCTTTCCTCAAGCTGTGTTTCTGAAGTGGTCTGATAAACGACTACCTCACCAAGCTTTTCAAACTGCGAAAACTCCATATCATCGCCGAGAGTTTTTGCGTCAAGGATTACTATTTTCATTTTAATCCTCCTTGTACAACAATTCGCTCAGCTTTTTCCATATATCAGGATAAAGCTTTTTCAGATTAATCGGCGCAAAATCACGATTTATAAATCCATGACCTGTTTTGCCTGTAGTCATAAGCTTCATCTCCGGTAGCTTATACACCTCATACTGAAATTCGCAGCGCGCCACGGTAAGCTTTGTAAGCTTACACTTTACGACTACCTCATCCTCATATTTCAATCCGTAATAATACTTTGCCGCCGTTTCCGTAAGCGGAAGAAGTATTCCCATATTCTCCATTTCAGTATAGCTCATACCGCTTTTCTTTATGAAATCAGTACGCGCCACCTCAAACCAAGGATAATATCTTGAATGATGAACTATCCCCATCATATCCGTTTCAGCGTATCTCACCGTCAGATATGTTTCACTCACATATGACATTTGTATCTACCTCTCATTTAATTAATCTTTTCAGTTCCCGAATATACCAATCCGCGCTTTGCGTCCATTGTGATGGTTGTACCGCTCTTAAGCACCTTTGTAGCGCCCGGCGCGGCAACGATTACAGGAATATCAAGTGCTGCCGCAAGTATGCTTGCATTGTTTGCCTCGCCTGTTTCCTCCGAAATAATTCCCGAAGCCTTTTTCAGTATCGGTATCATGCTCTTTACTATATTGTTTGTTACGACAATATCACCGTCACAGAAATTCTTTTCCAACTCCTCATAGCTTGTGGCAACGCATACATTTGCCGTTACACCGATTGCATCAAGACCCTTGCCGCTCACAAGAATATGTCCCACAAGATGAACCTTCATAACGTTCGTAGTACCCGCAACGCCCATAGGCGCGCCGCCTGTAATAACGACAAGGTCACCGTCCTTAATAAGTCCCGTCTTCTGCGCGCACTCAACCGCATGGTCAAAAAGCTCGTCTGTGTTGCTTCTTGCCTCACTCATAATCGGCATAACGCCCCACGAAAGGTTAAGCTGACGTCTTGCCTTTACACTTAGTGTCGGCGCGATAATCGGACAAACAGGTCTGAACTTTGAAATCTGCATAGCCGTTCCGCCCGAATACGTAAGAGCGATTACAGCCGCCGCGTGCAGGTCATGCGCCGTTGTACAGGTGGCATGGCTGATAGCGTTTGTGACGTCCATACGCGAATCGAAATTCATTCTTTCAAGACGCTTTACATAGTCAATGTCATTTTCCGTTCTCTCGGCAATAGAAGCCATAGTCTTTACGGTTTCCACAGGGTACTTGCCTATTGCTGTTTCACCCGAAAGCATTATTGCGCTTGTACCGTCATAAATAGCGTTCGCAACGTCCGTTGTTTCGGCTCTTGTCGGTCTTGGGTTTCTTATCATTGAATCGAGCATCTGTGTCGCCGTGATAACAACCTTGCCTGCGCGGTAGGTCTTTTTGATAAGGCTCTTCTGGATAACAGGCAAGTCCTGCATATCAATTTCAACGCCCATATCACCTCTGGCAACCATTATTCCGTGTGACTCACGGATAATATCGTCAATATTATCAACACCCTCGGCATTTTCTATCTTTGCAATTACTCTTATGCTTCTGCCGCCGTTGTTTAAAAGAATGTTCTTTATTTCCTTTAAATCATCGGCAGTTCTTACAAATGACGCTGCAATAAAATCCACGTCCTGCTCTATACCGAACAGAATATCGTCTATATCCTTTTGGTTCATGTACGGCATTGAGAGGGATACATTCGGAATATTAACACCCTTTTTATTTGAAACAACTCCGCCGTTTTTAACCTGACAGATAATCTTGTTGCTCTTTACGCTCAGAACCTCCATCTCGATAAGTCCATCGTCGATAAGAATTCTGTTGCCTGCCTTAACGTCCTTGGGAAGATTTGCATAAGTGATTGATACCTGATTTTCGTCACCCTCAACATCGTCTGTGCAAAGAGTGAATTTCTGACCCTCCTTAAGCTCAACCTTGCCGTCCTTAAAGTCCTTTATTCTTACCTCAGGGCCCTTTGTGTCAAGCAAAATAGCAACAGGAACGTCCAGCTCCTCTCTTACCTTTTTAATGCGGTTTATTCTTTCAAGCGCTTCCTCATGCGTACCGTGGGAAAAATTAAGACGCGCCACGTCCATGCCGCTCAGCATCAAATCTCTTAAAATTTCTTCATTGTCCGTGGCAGGACCCATTGTACATATAATTTTTGTTCTTCTCACATGCTTTCTCCTTTTTATATTAAATTCCCCATTCTTTTCACATTTAACAAATTCAGCCAATAAAAGGCGGACTATGTCCGCCTTTGTTATCGCATTATACTGACAGCTTCTTTGCCAGATCAACAAGCTGCTGCGGCAGCTCCTTTGTCATTGCAAGACCTTCTTCAATATCCACGTCAATTATTTCATGATGCTGTATGCAGACAATTCTGTTCTGCTTGCCCTCAAGAAGAAGCTCAACAGCCTTGCCGCCCATCTCACTTGCAACAACTCTGTCACGTACAGTCGGACTTCCGCCTCTCTGAACGTGTCCAAGAATTGTAGCTCTTGACTCAATACCTGTCTTTTCCTCAATTTCCTTTGCCATTTCAATAACGCCGCCGATACCCTCAGCAACAATAATGATTGAATGCTTTCTGCCTCTTGACTTACTTTCAAGAATAGGACGAAGCACATCTTCATCAAAGCTCCATTTTCTTTCGGGAACAAGAATAACCTCAGCGCCGCACGCAATACCTGCCTGAATGGCAATATAGCCTGCCGCTCTGCCCATAACCTCAATAATTGAGCAGCGCTCATGGCTCTGCGCAGTATCTCTTATCTTGTCGACAGCGTCCTTAACAGTGTTAAGACAAGTATCATAACCAACTGTATATTCGCTGCAGCTTATGTCATTATCTATTGTACCCGGCATTGCAATAGTGGGAAGACCTGCCGCGCAAAGATCTCTTGCGCCTCTGAAAGAACCGTCACCGCCGATAACAATAAGTCCGTCAAGACCGAATACCTTTGCGATTTCAACAGCCTTTTTAACACCTGCAGGCTCCTTGAATTCAAGACAGCGCGCTGTCTGAAGAATTGTTCCGCCTCTCTGAAGTATTTCAGAAACGCTTCTTGCGTTCATTTCTACAAGATCTCCGTTTATAAGACCGTTATAACCGCGTCTTACGCCGAATACCTTAAGTCCGTAATATGAGCCTACTCTGACAACGGCACGGATTGCCGCGTTCATTCCCGGAGCATCACCGCCGCTTGTTAAAACACCTATTGTTCTTACGTTCTTATTTTCCATAATTGTAAATCCTCCCACAAAATTTAAAATAGCT
>CAMCPC010000192.1 GCA_945876665.1 uncultured Oscillospiraceae bacterium | reverse complement strand
CTCCATAATTTCCGCCGCGCTGCTTATCTGTCCCTTTCCGCCGTCAAGCAGTATAAGGTCGGGCAGCGGCAGAAATTTTGCATTTCTGCGCAATATTTCGCCGCGTCTTATCTGTTCCTCCTCCTCAAGAGCATGGCGGAAGCGCCTGTATATAACCTCGCGCATTGCGGCGTAGTCGTCCGCACCCTCAAAGGATTTTATTTTAAACAGGCGATATTTGCGCTTTGCGCTCTTTCCGTTTTCAAATACCACCATTGCGCCCACATTGTCCTCGCCCTGTATATTTGAAATATCGTATGCTTCAATACGGTCAGGGCGCTTTTCAAGCCGCAAAAGCTCCTGAAAGGTGTCAAGCAGTGTGTTCTTTTCACGCTCCTTCATAACCTTAATCTTATAATTACCAAGTGCAACATTGGCATTCTTCTTTACCATTTCAACTAAATGATGCTTTTCGCCGCGTTTTGGATTTGTTATTGTGACCTTTTTCTTCTTCATACCGCGCAGCCATTCGGTTATCGCTTCACAGTCCTCTATCTCATATTCCGTCAGTATTTCCTCCGGAATAAACTCGCTGCTCTGGTAAAACTGCTTTACGAAATCCGTAAGTATTTCCGTATCCGTTGACTGGCTTGTGTTGTCAATCTTATAGCTTTCATGTCCGATAACCTTGCCGTTTCTGATAAAGAACACCTCGCAGAACGCCACGTTTTCCTCGCGTGCAAGCGCAATAACGTCCCTGTTGTCCTGCTTGTCGGTATTTATAACCTTCTGCTGCTCCTCAATATCCTGTATGGCGCGGATTTTATCTCTTAAATCAGCGGCTTTTTCGAACTTCATTTCCTTCGATGCCGCCATCATCTGCTCCGTAAGCTCCGAAATAAGCTCCTTGTGGTTGCCGTCAAGGAAACGGCATATATTGAAATATACCTGTCTGTATTCCTCCTTGCTTACACGTCCCGTACACGGAGCAAAACAGTTATTTATATGGTAGTTAAGACACGGTCTGCCCTTTCGTATATCGTCGGGGAACTTTCTGTGACACGTCGGCGGTTTGAAAAGCTTCTGTACAAGCTCCATTGTGTTTTTTAGCGTTATTCCGGACACATATGGGCCGTAATACTTTGCACCGTCCTTTTGCAGCTTTCTGACCTTTAAAACCTTAGGGTACGGCTCGTTTATCGTGACCTTGATATAGGGGTAATGCTTGTCGTCCTTGAGCAGAATATTGTACTTAGGACGATGTTTTTTTATCAGATTACATTCAAGCGCCAGTGCTTCAGTTTCGGAGTCGGTGACAATATATTCAAAATATGCAATGTTTGATACCATTGCGCGTACCTTTGGCGTATGGTTTGAATTTTTCTGAAAATACTGCCTTACACGATTTTTCAGCACCTTCGCCTTGCCAACATATATAATCGTTCCTTCGCTGTTGTGCATTATATACACACCCGGATCATCCGGAAGATTTTTCAGCTCTTCCTCTAAATCAAACATAATGTCACCACCTCTCATTTCCTTTTCAGACAAAAATAACTCTACACACAAATGCAGAGTTATTTATTCAACAAATTATTAAAAATTATTCAGAGAAATTAGATTCAATAAGTTCAACCAAAGTCTTTACCGCTTCTTCCTCATCGCTTCCGTCAGCGATTATAGAAATCTGTGTTCCCTTAACAATTCCCAAAGACAATACGCCCAGAAGACTCTTTGCGTTAACACGTCTTTCGTCCTTTTCAACCCAAATGCTTGACTTGAACTCGTTTGCTCTTTGAATAAAGAATGTTGCCGGTCTTGCATGCAAACCTACTGAATTTTGAACTACCACTTCACTTGAAACCATGAATTGTGCCCCCTGTCTTTTATTACATCTTTCTGACTAAATGAATTATTTTATAGTATAAGAATACTAAAAATTTTGTTCCGCGTCAATCCTTTTTTTTAAATTATAATAATTTTTAGTTAATATTAACCTATACAATTATTCATCTGAGGCTATTTTTGTTTATTTATACATTTATTATTCTTCTGTTTTTTCTTTCTCTGAAGTATTATCTTCGGTCTGGGCGTTTTCAGCAGTTTCAGACTTCTTATTTGAAAGAAGCTCACGAACCTGTCTGTCGATTTCTTCGGTAAATTCCTTGTTCTCTACCATGTATTTTCTTACGTTGTCGCGCCCCTGTCCGATTTTTTCTCCGTTATAGCTGAACCATGCGCCTGATTTCTTTATGATATTATTCTCAACGGCATAATCAAGGATATTGCCCTCTCTGGATATACCCTCACCGTACATAATATCAAATTCAGCCGTCTTGAACGGAGGCGCAACCTTATTCTTTACAACCTTAACCCTTGTCTTGTTTCCGACAATTTCCGTACCGTTCTTTATAACGTCCGCGCGTCTTACGTCAAGTCTTACAGATGAGAAGAATTTAAGAGCGCGTCCGCCCGGAGTGGTTTCGGGATTGCCGTACATAACTCCTACCTTTTCACGAAGCTGATTTATAAAGATTACAACAGTGCCTGAACGTGAAATGATTGCTGTAAGCTTTCTCAATGCCTGCGACATAAGTCTTGCAAGAAGTCCCACATGAGTGTCGCCCATTTCGCCCTCGATTTCAGCTTTTGGAACAAGTGCCGCAACTGAGTCGATAACAATAACGTCAAGCGCGCCGCTTCGAACAAGTGCTTCGGCAATATCAAGTGCCTGCTCACCTGTATCAGGCTGTGCAATGATAAGGTTGTCTATATCCACGCCCAAAGCTTTTGCATATACAGGGTCAAGCGCGTGCTCGGCATCAATAAACGCCGCTTCTCCGCCCATCTTCTGTGCCTCGGCAACAACGTGCAGCGCAACAGTTGTCTTACCTGATGATTCAGGTCCGTAAATCTCTATAACTCTGCCGCGCGGAAGTCCGCCTACACCAAGAGCCATATCAAGAGTAAGCGAGCCTGTGGAAATAGCATCTACCTCTGAAGTATTCACATCTCCCAGCTTCATAATACTACCCGTGCCGTATTCCTTTTCAATAACATGAAACACGGATTCCAATGCCTTTTTCTTTTCCTCCGCATCGGTCATTTTTATTACTTGCGGCTTTTCCTTTTCTGATTTTGCCATTGTTTTTTCTCCTTTTTAGTTATATATAATTTCTATGGTTTTATTATATATTATATACTTGTCTTTTGCAAGAGCTTTTCACTCGCCCGCCGGTTTCAGTCCGCTTTATGGGACTTAAATACGGCTTTTGATATTTTTCAGCACCTCAATGCAGGTCTTTTCACGCACCTGCTCCCTTGTGCCGTCGTGGCGCATTTCTATTACCTCTGTTTTTCCATTTACGCATACACCTGCATACACCAAACCCACAGGCTTTTCCTTTGTTCCTCCGCCGGGACCTGCAATGCCCGTTATTCCAACGGTAACATCCGCACCTGTTCTTGCGCGCAGTCCTTCTGCCATTTCAAATGCCGTTTCATAGCTCACCGCGCCGCGCTTT
>CAMCPC010000191.1 GCA_945876665.1 uncultured Oscillospiraceae bacterium | reverse complement strand
CGGCAAAGAACCATCAGAATGGGACGATATAAATACCATCAGAATTGAGGGTTATATGAGTAAAACTGATTCTAATGCAAATAATATTGATCCTCTCATAAAGTTTGTATTACCTAATAACACTGTATACACTACACGCGGAAAAAGTTTTGAGTCCTCCCGGCAAAAAAGATTTGCTCAGCGTCTTAGAAATAACACGCCACTATATAAAAAAGTTGATAATAACGAATAAAGTTGGTATAATATAAGTAAGATAGAGATAGGTTATTTGAGGTGGTAAATTTCGTAGCGACCACGCGCCGATGGTACGACAGGGGTAACCCGAGAGATGCAGGAGGATGCTACGCCTGCCAAATAACCGTTTTCTTTAAACCGCTTTGAGAAATCAAGGCGGTTTTTCTAATTCAAGAAGCTATGAGCTCACACCTACATAAACTGCAAGTGTGGAAACACAGTTAAGGTAAAGCTTTACGGAAACGAGAACACCGAAGAGCCTGTATTTGAGCTTGAGCATGAGGCGACGGAATTACCCATTGGGTGCAGTTGTTTGCTCGATCCGGCTCGATTGCTTCCGTTACCACAAGCAGCAAAACATACTATGCAAAAATTGACAGGTTAAGAAGGTCATAATTAAACGGCACTCAGATTATGGTCTGAGTGCCGTTTAATTTTGGTGTTATTATTTGTTTATTATGCTGTTGTCCGTATGCTGTACTATAGTTCGTCTGCTGTGCAGAGTGGCTTCATGTTGTTAAGGTTATCCCAAAGCATAACCTTAACTTTTGCCGCGCCGGTTGCGGTGAAGGTCAGCGGAGAAACGGGAGTGCTGCCCTTTTCGAGCGTTACCGTCTGCGCTTCAACGCTAAGTAGCTTGCCATCAGCACCGTATGCCGCAAAGATAACAGCGTGTGTACCGGTTTCGGGAACGGTTACAACAGCCTTTCCGTCCTTATATTCAATGCTGTATTTCAGAGCCGGAAGAACGACTGTAACTGTACCGTATTCCGAGGTATATGTCTGCGAGCCGTCTGTCGTTTCGGTAGGCTCAACTCTTGTTCCTGCTGTCCATACTGTGGTATTGGTCAGAACGGGAAGCGTTACGGATTCCTTATGATCGGAATTGGTCTTGCAGACGCGTGTTGCTATACCTGTTTCCGTTTCAGTAGGCTCGGTGGTAATGCTCCAAGCGCCCCAATCATGGGTATGACCTGTTGCAGGGAGTACGATTGTAACATTGCCGTATTCCGAAGTATATACCTGTGAGCCGTCTGTGTCTTCGGTTGGCTCAACCCTTGCGCCCGGTGTCCATACGGTGGTATTTGTCAGGGCAGGTAAATCAGCCGTGTCCTTATGAGAGCTGTCTATTGTACAAATGCGCTGCGCTGTACCGCCTGTGGTAAGCGTAGGCTCAAGGATGATGCTCCAGCTTCCCCAGACATGATCTGTTGCAGGGAGAGTGATTGTAACGTCGCCGTAAATTGAAGTATATGTCTGTGAGCCGTCTGCCGTACAAGTAGGTTCAACCCTTGCGCCCGCTGTCCATACGATAGTATCAGTCAGAACAGGAAGCGTCATTGTATCCTTATGAGCGCTGTTGTTCTCGCAGACACGCTCCGCCTCGCCTGTTTTGGTAAGCGTTGGCTCGGTTGTAATGCTCCAGTCGCCCCAGCTGTGACCTGTTGCCGGATATATGACCGTAACCGTGCCGTATTCATCCGAGTAATAATCAGCCGCGCCATCTGTGGTACAGGTTGGCAGTGATCCGCCCACGGCTTCCCATACGTCTTCGTTAGTCAGTTCGGGCACCACCTTGGTTTCCGTATGATTTTCATCATCCGCGCAGACGCGTGTTGCTATACCTGTTTTCGTTTCCGTAGGCTCTGTGGTGAGTTCCCATTTACCCCAAACATGCGTATGACCTGTGGCAGGGATTATAACCGTAACCTTGCCGTAGGCTGAGGTATATTCCTGCGAGCCGTCAGTTGTTTCAGTTGGTTCAGTTTTTGCCCCTGCTGTCCATACTTCGGTATCAGTCAGAACAGGTAAATCAACCGTGTCAATATGAGTGTTGTTTTTTGTACAAACGCGCTCTGCTGTGCCGCCTGTGGTAAGCGTCGGCTCTGTTGTGATTGTCCAGCTGCCCCAGCTGTGACCTGTCTGGGGAAGTGTGATTTTAACGTCGCCGTAAATTGAGTTATATGTCACTGAACCGCTCTTCTCACAGGTGGCAGCTTTTATTGGTCCTTTCGTCCATACGCCGGTATCAGTAAGAACGGGCAATACAGCTTCTTCGGTGTGTTCACCATTGTTCTCGCAGACACGCTCCGCCTCGCCTGTTGCGGTAAGCGTCGGCTCGCTTGTTATATACCAGCTGCCCCAGCTGTGACCCGGTGACGTCAATGTTGGAATTTCACTGATTTCAGTTGTACCTGCCGCGTCGCTGAACATTTTACCACAGCTGTTTTCACCCTCGCACTTATAATATTCGCCTGTGCCGTCTTCCGTACAGGTAGCAAGCACAGCATCATGCTTTACAAGGTTATGCTGATGCTCTATCGTGTACGGCGTTTCAGCAGTTCCGCTGCCGGCAAGAGTTGCCGCGGTGTTGAGATAGAAAGCCGGACGTACGCCGTAAAGACCACCGTTTGCAGATATGCCGCTGAAACCGCCATTGCCTTGTATACAGTAGACACTGTAAGGATTGGTATTGTAATTATTGTCATAAGGGGTGCGAAGCCAGTAGTACCAATTTGATTTGTTGACCCATGCCCTAGCAGCGTCATTTCGAAATGTGGTATTATCAGCAGTTATTCCCTCGCTCATTTTTGTCATGTAATACTCAGTGCCCAATATAGCTTTGTTAGCATAAAGATTACTCATTTGCTGCATGTCCGGCAAAAACATTGTATCCGTCACAAGCTCCGAGTATGCGTCAGCGTAATTTCCGGATATGTTGCCTATACCGGCAGCAGTGGTATTAAACAACTCAGTGCCGGTCACGTTTGCAACAGCGTTCCTGTCACATTCTATCAGAATGGATTTTTGCGTTACTGTTTTTATAGCCGCCTTTTCAGCGCCCGAGAAGCTTGTTAAAAATCCTTTTTCCGAATTGTATGCATTGTCGCCTGAATTTGGCGGATTGCCGCATAGCCATTCCACATTGCCTGCGGCCGCGTCGGAGTTGAGCCAGCACCTTATATTGCTGTCAGCCCAATAATTGGAGCAATTATAGGTGCCTGAATTTCTGTTTTCGTCTCTGCTGTGCGAGCCTGTTTCGGTGTTCACGCTTGTTTTCGCGTCAAAAGCCTTTAAACAAAGGATTTTGTCCGATATCATAAGCGGAAGATAGCCGTCCTGATATTTCGTCACTGTTTGGGTGGAGTCGGTAATCGGATTGCCGCTTTCGTCATAGCCTGTGATTTTTTCAAAGGCTACGCACCGCCATAATATCGGACGTTTGTAGTATGTTCCCATCTGAACATAGTCGCCGATCTTTATGGCCGACGCGTCTGTCCCT
>CAMCPC010000190.1 GCA_945876665.1 uncultured Oscillospiraceae bacterium | reverse complement strand
TCTGTAATAAGCGTTACGATATTCGTGTCGCCGCCGAATCCGGCGCCGTCCTGTTTCAGATTATTCGCGACAATCATATCCACGTTCTTTTTCTTTAATTTCGCGCGTGAATTTTCAAGCATATTTTCCGTTTCCATCGAAAAACCGCATATGAACTGACCGTCCTTCTTATTCTCGCCGAGCGTTTTCAGAATATCGTCTGTACGCTCCATTTCAATAGACATATCGTCGTCCTTTTTCTTGACCTTTTCACTGCTGACATTTTTCGGGCGGTAATCGGCAACTGCCGCCGCTTTTACGATTATATCCATATTATCCGCCGCGGACATTACCGCGTCAAACATTTCCTTTGCGCTCTTTACCCTTACCACGTTCACAAATTCGGGCGGCTCACTGTCGCACTTACCCATGACAAGCGTCACCTGAGCACCGCGCAGCATTGCATTTTTCGCTATTGAGAATCCCATTTTGCCGCTTGAATGGTTTGTAATGTAACGAACGGGATCAATAGCTTCCATCGTTGCTCCTGCCGTTACAAGCACCTTTTTGCCGGTCATATCCTTTTCAAAGGCAATCTCTTTTATAATATACTCCAATAAAAGCTTTTCATCGGGCATTCTGCCGTCGCCCATGTCGCCGTTTGCAAGCATGCCGTGCGCCGGCTCTACTATTTCATAGCCGTATTTTTTAAGCTTTTCAATATTATCCTGCACGATAGGGTTATGGAACATATTATGATTCATCGCAGGCGAAACAATTTTTTTACACGGACAAGCCATAACCGTGGTCGTAAGCATATCGTCCGCAATTCCGTTTGCGATTTTACCTATCACGTTCGCGCTTGCCGGCGCTATCATAACCACGTCCGCCGCCTTTGCCAGCGCCACATGCTCCACGCTGTATTCAAAATTTCTGTCAAAAGTATCTATAAGGCACTTGTGCTTTGTGAGCGTTTCAAAGGTTATGGGATTTATAAAATTAGTGGCATTTTGCGTCATAAGCACATGCACATCACAGTGCAGCTTCACAAGCATACGCGCCAGATTTGCGATTTTGTATGCCGCAATGCTTCCCGTAACCCCAAGCACTACCGTTTTTCCTGTTAGCATATTAACATTCCTTTCAAGTTTTACTGATTTTATTTATCACGATAATGAGAGCCGCACTGGACAATTTTTATTGTATCACTATCTATGCGGTACACGATCCTGTTCTGCTCATCAATTCTCCTGCTCCAATATGCTGATAAATCACCTGTCAACCGTTCAGGTTTTCCGATGCCGTCATATCCGTTACGCTCTATATCTTTCAGTAAAGCATTGATACGCTTCAGGGTTTTTTTGTCCTGTGCTTGCCAATATGTGTAATCTTCCCACGCCTCGTCCGTCCAGGCTTTAATCATCTAAATTCACCTCGTGAATTGTTCCGCCTGTTGCCTCCATTTGCGCTACTGATTTTTTCAGACGCTCCATATTCGCAGAACTGTAAAAAGGATCATTATCCGCAGTAATCTCAAACGGTATTCTACGTTCTCTGACAGCCTTTTTTGCAAAAACACAAATTGCGGTTGTCATACTCATACCAATATCTGAACAGAATGCGTCAAATTGTTTCTTCAATTCCTCATCCATGCGTATATTTACATTTGTTTGTGCCATAATAACATCTCCTCTCTCTTATATTATATACATTTTATCAAAAATTATTTACATTGTCAATATATTTCAACACATTGTCAGTTAATTTTACAATATATCAATTATTCTTTCAAAAAATTATCATATCTCCCAAACCTGCGGAATAATAAATTAATATGACAGGGGGGATTAGTGTGAACTACATCTGGTGCGCTATGATAATCATATCAATAATAGTATCCGTATTCAACGGCACGGTCAGCGAAACAATAGACGCCGCATTTGAGGGCGCGAAAAGCGCGGTATTTACTGTATTGTCCTTTGCGGGGGTGATGTGCTTCTGGACGGGAATAATGAAAATTGCCGAAAAATCGGGATTATCGCAGAAAATTGAAAAGCTGTTAAGACCGATAATAAATTTCCTTTTCCCAAATTCCGGTGATGAGGCGAAAAACTACATAGCCATGAACATGAGCGCAAACCTTTTGGGCATGGGCAATGCCGCCACACCGATGGGAATAAAAGCCATGTCCTGCCTTGACAGGGAAAACGCAAATCCCCTTTACGCCTCGGACAACATGTGTATGCTCGTTGTGCTGAACACAACCTCCATACAGCTTATACCCACCACAATAATCGCGCTGCGCGTGGCGGCAAGCTCCGCAGACCCGTTTTCCATAATCCTGCCCATATGGATTTCGTCACTGACGGCGGTACTTTCCGCTGTATCTCTTGCAAAACTATATTTCGGGAGAAAAAAACTATGATTTATATAATCCCTGCCATAATCGCAATCGTTCTCATAGCAGCACTGGCAAAAAAGCTGCCCTCATACGAATTATTCATTGACGGGGCAGAGGAGGGAATGAAAATAGTCGCGGGTATTTTTCCGCCGCTTGTTGCCGTGCTTACAGCCGCATATATGCTGCGCGCGTCGGGAACGCTTGACCTAATCATATCATTCCTTTCGCCGATTACAGGCTTTATCCCCGCCGAGGTAATGCCGCTTGCGCTTATCCGCCCCATATCCGGCAGCGGCGCGATAGGTATTTTATCCGAAATATTAAACACCCACGGCGCCGACAGCGAAATCGGCAGAATTGCATCGGTTATAATGGGTTCAACCGAAACAACTTTCTACTGCCTTTGCGTATATTTTGCCAAAACAAGGGTAAAACATAATTTGAAGGCTGTGCCTTTTGCCGCCGCGGGCGACATTGTGGGTATATTAATGGCGGTAATTCTGATTAAGTTGGTAAAAATTTAACGAAATTTCATTATATACTTGAAAAACAGATAATTTTTATATATAATATAATTAAGAAAAATCGGGTATTTTTAATGCCCGTTAAAAAAGGAGAAATTAGCTATGTACAACAAATTAACAGTTGAAGATGTTGACGTAAAGGGCAAGAAGGTTTTAGTCCGCTGTGACTTTAACGTTCCGCTTGACGGCGAAGGCAATATCACAGACGAAAACCGTATTGTGGGCGCGCTTCCTACAATCAAGTATCTTATAGACAACGGCGCAAAGGTTATCCTTTGCTCACACATGGGTAAGCCAAAGGGCGAGCCAAAGCCGGAGCTTTCTCTTGCACCTGTTGCAAAAAGCCTTTCAGAAAAGCTTGGCAAAGAGGTTGTATTCGCTGCTGACGATAATGTAGTAGGCGACAACGCTAAGAAGGCAGTTGCCGAAATGAATGACGGCGATGTTGTTCTTCTTGAGAACACACGTTACAGAAAGGAAGAAACAAAGAACGAGGAGGCTTTCTCAAAGGAGCTTGCTTCACTTGCTGATTTGTTCGTAAATGACGCATTCGGTACAGCGCACAGAGCGCACTGCTCAAACGTGGGCGTATCATCAATCATTAAGCCGGCAGTTGCAGGTTACCTTATCGAAAAGGAAATCAACTTCCTCGG
>CAMCPC010000189.1 GCA_945876665.1 uncultured Oscillospiraceae bacterium | reverse complement strand
TTCCGTTTGCATCTTTGATTTTCTTATCACTGTCAAATGTAAGCTTATATGCAGTGTCCGCGCTGCCTGCCTGCAGATACACATTCATCGCAGGCTCGTCACCGGTAAGCATTACATCAGCCGACATTTCAGGTACATATTCGCCGTCCATCTGATATTCGCGGAAAATATATCTTTCACCCGAATACGTATCGTCAGGAGCAAGCACCATTTTGCCTGTGTCATTGCCGCCGATTGTTTCTGCCGTCCATGACGGACTTAATACATTTGCCTCCTGCATCTGCCAGCACCAGTCAAGACCGTAGTCAAAATTCCATGTATATGAGCTATCAGAGCTGTTGTCTATTCCAATCCAGCCCGCGTCCGGCGGATTACCGTCACTCTTGCCGTATACCACCGCAAAACCCATATAATACTCGTTCCCCAACGCACTTACGTCTATTGAATGGAGCAGCTTTTTCGTGGTATAAATTGTGCTGCCGTTTTCCGTCTGATAAATATTCAAGGTATTACCTGATTTTTCGGCTATGAAATAGAGATTTGCGCCCGATAAACCGTCAGTTGACGCCGTTGTCGTTTCTCCGCCTGCCGCATTGCGGCTCTTCATGCTGTATACAAGCGCACCGTTATCATATTCGCCGCCGAAGAAATAGCTTTCACTGTCAGAGTCAAGCGACTTTCTCAGCATAATGCCGAACTGTTCACCCGACTGCATTCTGCTTCTGTAATAAATTCTGTTATCGCCCGTGAATTTCTGATATACATACCCAAATTCATCTGACGTGCCGCCAATATTACCGCCTGGAGCGTTGATCTTATATGTATAATCGTTTGTAACAGACACATATGTTTTTACTGAACTGTCGTCAATGCCTATATCAGCAATCTGCCACGGAGTCAAGTCTGCCGAAACCGTCACGTTCACGCTGTCGGACGCAACACAAAGGTTACTGTCCACACATGAAACCTCAAGCACACCCGCATTAATGCCGCTGAACTCGACAGGCACGGTTACATTACCCGCTTCGGATATATCAACTGCTTTTTCTGCAACCACTTCACCGTTTAAGGATACGCTTATTTGATTTACACTTACCTTATCAGGCGTTACGTTTACCTCAACATTTTCATTAAAGCCGAGCCGCTGATTTTCCTCTATGTTTGTAATTTCAATCTGCGGCTGGGTTGTTTCTGTGATAATACGCGGAGTTGCGCTTGTTACGCTCTTTTCCTCCTGTGTGCATACATCTCTGAAAGCAATCACCGCTTCACCGCTTGTAAAGGGATATTCCGCAACGAATGTCATATTTAAAGGTGAGTTTCCTCTGTAAAGAGATATTTTGCTGCCCTCGCGTATCATTTTTACCATTGTGGTATCTCCGAGCGGTAATTCCTGTCCGTTATTGTACAGAACCTTTTCATATTTTGAGTTTGTGCCAATTCCAACCCAACAACCCTCGCCGCTGTCGTTTCCGATTGACAGCATACCGTACGCATTTTTAGCCACTGTAGGAACCTTGCCCGCATATAAAACCGCGGTAAAGTCGCCGTCCATATGCGCCGGCGCACTAACAGGTCCCTCAGCATATAAATATTCCATGTTGCTGTATCTGCTCTTATCAGCCGAAACAGCCGTTACCGTATGAACGCCTATATCGCTGACATCGATATTAACCGTTGCACTTCCGCCGCTTCCGTCCACAGGCTTCATGCCCTCAAGGCTGTCCCAGATAAAGTGCTTTACATTCACACCATCAACCGACGGATACTCAACAGCTCCGCCGCCGTAAACAGAGGACTTCACCTCGGTCAGCACTCCGTCATTATCATATGCCGCGCTTATTAGCATACTGCCCTCGGGAATATTCCCCATCAGTTCAACCGTCTGAACCTTTTTATCATCAACGTAAATATCAACCGCGCCGGCTGTCTGTGATGAAACTGTCGCCGTGGAGTCCTCAACGGTAAGCGAAATATCTCCACTTGTGTGGGTTATTCCGTCCTCGGCAAATATTTCCAGATATGTATAACCGTCCGGACCTATGTTAAGACTATCGGTGGGATTTTCCTTGTTAAGTCCCATTTTGTCTTCCCACTCGTCGGGTATGCCGTCGCCGTCTGTGTCATAATCCGTACCGCGCGACTGGCTTTCCCAAATCGGATAACCTCTGTCGTCATACAAATCCTCCTGACCCTCGGGTATTCCGTCAACAGGATCGTCCAGAAGATATGCGCTGCCATGACTTCCAACTGCCGGAGCAGTTCTGTTTGCAACATTTTCTATAATACGACTGTCTACTAAGTCAAGCTTAGGCAGCCTTGCACCCGCATTTGCTATAACGTTCTCATATGCCTCCTGCGCCGTCTGAATATCCCTATTATATAAGAAGGAACTCTCCCGCAAGTTTTCAAGTTTGCTATATGTGTCAATGCCGCCGGCGTCAAGATAAACGCCTGTTTTGGCGTCAACCTGCCAATTTTCCTCGTTAACAGCCGCCGCATTTGCAATATCTGCCGCATTGGTGCTGTCGTCATCTATATAGTTGCCGCTTGCATAAATATCACCCGACCACTTAGCCTGATATTTATTACCCGGTGAAAGCTCAAAAATTCTTGCGCGCTTTCCTGTCGGTGTGGCAGGACCTGCCTTGTAATAATTGTTCACAAGATTTACATTCGCGCCGTTTTCCGCGCCGTATCCTGCCTTGTCGCCCCAGTTATAGATTACGTTATTCCACATATCAATAACTGTTTCCTTATCGGTGTATCCCGAAGTCATTGCCACCGTTTCGCTTGTGCCGATTTTCGGGTTACGGCTCTTGTGTGTTGCTATGATATTATGATGGAATGATACGTTAACTCCTCCCCATATACCGCCGTAGCTGTGCTCACCCTTATCATGCACGCTCTGATTAAGAGCCTCGGCAATGATACAGTTCTGAACAGTCACATCCTTTACGGCATATGCTGAAAGGTTTTCATCAGTACCCCACGATATTGAGCAGTGGTCTATTATAACGTTCTGACAATTATCGGTTACTTCAAGACCGTCCTGTGCGCGTGTATCGCTTCCGTCAGCCAGCTTTGAGCCGACACGGAAACGCAGATACCTTATTATAACATTGTCCGCACCAACCTTTATATTGTTCGACCTGAAACAGATACCGTCACCGGGTGCTGTCTGACCGAGAATAGTTATATTGTCATGTCCTATTGTAAGCTGCGACTGAAGGTCAATCATACCCGACACGTCAAACACAATAATTCTGTTTTCGCCCGAAACAGCGTCACGAAAAGAACCCTCACCGCTGTCATTAAGGTTTGTTACGTGATAAACCTCAATATCTTTATTATCCTCCAAAGCGCCCCTTGCGCCGGTTGTGTACATACCGCCGCCCTCGGCTGTAGGAAATGCCTTTGGTATATACATGCCGCCGCCTGCCGCGCTATTTTCCTGCACCGTTTCATTTTCCGCCGCAAACGCGCCGGTGGCGGACATTGAAACCATGAGCGCCAAAATTGCAGCCGTTATCCTTTTCATAATTTCCTCCGTTCTTTATGCTTACAGCGCAAAATACTTTACC
>CAMCPC010000188.1 GCA_945876665.1 uncultured Oscillospiraceae bacterium | reverse complement strand
CCCGAAGCGCCGTTTCTTATCCATTTCTTTACAATAGCATTTTTATCCGACAGAAGATAATTTCTGCACTCCTCGCTGTGCTCCTCTATCTGCGGAAGTGTCGTCATGCCCCACCATGACTCATAGACATCGGGCCAGTCCATAAACCGAAACCATGTGTAATATGGCGAGTCCTGCGACTGATACGCACCCACGCTGTCATATTCGCCGTTTTTATTGAAGTATTTGCTGTTGCTTCCCGTATGATTGAACACACCGTCAAGAATTATGCGTATACCCATTTCCTTTGCCGTTGAGCACAGCTCTTTAAATGTTTCCTCATCACCGAACATAGGGTCAATCATTTCATAATCACCCGTATCGTATTTATGATTAGAATACGCCTTAAAAATCGGATTCAGATAAATTACCGATATACCCAACTCCTTCAGATACGGAAGCTTTTTGATTACGCCCTTAAGATTACCGCCGAAGAAGTCATTAGCCTTATATTCTCCGCCGAACTGTTCAGCTTTATAAAACGGTTGGTCATTCCAGTTACGCTTTATAATATCATCTCTTTCGCCAAGGAAAGAACCATCCTCATTTCCGTTGTAAAACCTGTCCACGAAAATCTGATAAGCAACACCTGTCTTGAACCAATCAGGTGTTTTATAATCATCGTTATAAACTGTTATCTGATAAGAATTTGAAGGTGAATTGAAGCTTATTTCACCTATTCCGCCAAGCTGTTTGGAATTGTTTCCGTAATAAACCTTACCTCTGTCTGTTTCAAGTTCAAAATAATACCATACAAGTCCCGCTTTTTCCGGCATTTTCACATTGACAGAATATATGCAGTGGTTGCTCACATCAAACATATACGGCATATCCACGCGAACCTCATTCTTGCCGTCCTCCTTGTAAACAAGTCGCACAGCGGAGGGTATTCCCGCTTCGGAAACAGACAGTCGGAATCTTATCTCCGTGCCACATGTTACTGCGCCGAACGGATGTCTGTAAAATTTTTCTCTCGAATTATGCTCTATATCCATATAGTCCCCCTGTATACCTAAAAGAAGTGACCGCAGTCACTTCTTTGTAAGTGTATTTGTTTAAATTAACATTACTTTATCGGTGTTAAGTGCCAGATATTCTTGTTATAGTCATCGATTGTTCTGTCACTTGAGAAGAAGCCTGACATAGCTGTATTCATGATAGCCATTTCAATCCACTTTTCTCTGTTCTGATAATCAACAGAAATCTTCTCCTGCGTCTTCATATATTCCTCAAAGTCACGAAGTACCATGTATGTGTCGGGATAACCGTAGTCACCGAACAGCAATGTCTGATACAAGTCACGGAAAATGCTTGTGTTGCCCGGAATTATGCTTCCGTCAATAAGCATTTCAAGCGCGTGTCTGAGACCCTGATTTGTTGAGTAGATTGTCTTAACCTCATCATTGCCCGCATACTTTAATCTTGCGGCAACTTCGTCAGCCTTAAGACCGAAGATGTAGATATTCTCATCGCCTACCTGTTCAAGCATTTCTACATTCGCACCGTCAAGCGTACCGATTGTAAGCGCGCCGTTAAGCATGAACTTCATGTTACCTGTACCTGAAGCTTCCTTACCTGCTGTTGAAATCTGCTCTGATACGTCAGCGGCTGTGATAATCTTTTCTGCGATTGAAACACCGTAGTTTTCGATGAATACAACCTTAATCTTATTATCAATTCTTGCATCGTTGTTGATAAGATCAGCAACGGAGTTGATAAGCTTGATGATGTTCTTTGCTCTTACATAGCCCGGAGCAGCCTTTGCGCCGAAGATATATGTCTTCGGATAATAGTTCTTTGCATATGCAGGATCCTCAAGGATTCTGTTGTACTCTGCAATAATATGAAGCACGTTCATCATCTGACGCTTATACTCATGCAATCTCTTACACTGTACATCAAATATTGAGTCAGGATTTACGTCAATGCCGTTGTGCTCCTTGATGTATGCAGCAAGAGCAACCTTATTGTTCTTCTTTATATCGTCGAACTTCTTCTGGAAATCCTTATCCTTTGCAAATTTAGCAAGACCTGCAAGCTTTGAAGCGTCCTTAAGCCAGCCCTTGCCAATCTTTGAATCAATAAGCTTTGTAAGCTCAGGGTTGCAGTTTGCAATCCATCTTCTGAAAGTGATACCGTTTGTGATAGCGTGGAAACGCTCCTTGTCAAGGACATAATAATCATGGAATATATCGTCCTTAAGAATTTCTGTGTGAAGCTTTGAAACGCCGTTTACGGCAAAGCAGCTTGCAAGACAAAGATTTGCCATGTTAACCTGGTCGTTGGCAATAACAGCCATCCACTGGTGCTTGCCCTTATCGCCGGGATATACTCTTTCAAGCTGTTCCATAAGACGTCTGTTGATTTCCTCAACAATCATATATACTCTCGGCACGATTTCGCGGAACATATTGACATTCCACTTTTCAAGCGCCTCGCTCATTACTGTGTGGTTTGTATACGCGAATACGTGAGTAACAATTTCCCACGCATCATCCCAGCCAAGACCCTTTTCGTCCATAAGCAGACGCATCATTTCAGGGATAGCAAGTGTAGGATGTGTATCGTTGATATGAATAACAATCTTATCAGGAAGCTTTGACCAGTCTGCACCGTTTCTGTCCTCAAATTCTTTCAGAATCCACTGCAACGTAGCTGAAACAAGGAAATACTGCTGTCTTAATCTCAGCTTCTTACCATCGTCTGTAGTATCGTCAGGATAAAGAATACCCGAAATCTGCTTTGCAAGGCTCTTAGCCTCCATCATCTTGTCAAATGTACCTCTGTCATATCTTGTCATGTCAACATCTGTAGGAATTGTTGCACTCCACAATCTCAGCTTATTGACAATCTTTGAATCATAACCAACCAAAGGAACATCATATGGCATAGCCAAAACAGTGTTTGCATTTCTGTACTTATATACCATTCTGCCGTCAACCCATTCAGAGTCCACCTGACCGCCGAAAATTACCTCAACAGCCTCCTCCGGTCTTGAGATTTCCCATGCGTTGCCGTGTTCAAGCCATTCATCAGGAAGCTCCGTCTGATAGCCTTCTACAATCTTCTGTCTGAAAAGACCATGCTCATAGCGGATTGAGCAGCCGTAAGACGGTAAATCCATTGTTGTAAGCGAATCTATAAAGCAAGCTGCAAGACGTCCGAGTCCGCCGTTTCCAAGACCTGCATCATTCTCATACTCAGCAATATCTGACAGTGAATATCCAAGGTTCTCAAGTACGTGCTGATATTCAGCCGTCTGCATAAGGTTAAGGATATTTGTGCTCAAAAGTCTGCCCATAAGGAACTCAAATGACAGATAATAAAGCTTCTTTGCGCCCATTTCCTTAACTGTCTTGTGGGATTTTGCCCACTTTTCCATAATCTGGTCGCGGACAGTCAGCGCGCACGCGGTATAAATCATATGAGGAGTTGCTTCCTCCATAACCTTACCGAAATGTCTGCTTACCTTACCAATGATTTCTTTCTTTAATGCTTCTTCTGAAGCTGTCAGCTTTGATGTTTTAGCTTGTGCCATATTTTTCTACATCCCCTTTA
>CAMCPC010000187.1 GCA_945876665.1 uncultured Oscillospiraceae bacterium | reverse complement strand
CGACGAAAAAAGGCATTACATGGACATCTTCTAATACTTCTGTGGCAACCGTTTCAAACGGAGTTGTAAAGGGTGTTGGTGAAGGAACTGCAACCATAACAGCGACAACAAAGGACGGCGGATTTACAGACACCTGTGAGGTTACGGTATATTCAAATTCTGTTACGGGAATCACGCTGTCTGATAAGGTTATAGAACTTGGAACAGGTTATACGGCAAAGCTGAAAGCAACCGTATATCCGACTAATGCAACAGATAAATCTGTTACATGGACATCAGCTGACCCTGCTGTTGCATCGGTTTCATCTGACGGAACAGTAACAGGATTAAGCTATGGTAAGACAACTGTTACAGCAACAACTAATGACGGCGGATTTACAGCAAGTTGTATTGTTAAAGTAAAGCCTATTGGTATTATGGACGTTACCGGTGATGATGTTTTCGTAACATCAAATACCGATGCAGAAACTGTTTTTGAAGCAACAGCAAAAAGTGCCTCTCTTAAACAGACAAATGCAACGGTTGGAGCGGAATTCCATAAGGATTTTGAAGTATATAATGAAAACAAGGTAAAGATTTCCTTTAAATTTAACACTGGTGGACAGCGTGTTGATGGCGGAACATCGGGTGGAGTAAATTGGATAGGACATGAATATACTTATGGTTTGCAATTCCTTGACGCTGATGGAAAGAACATTGTGACACTTTCACAGGCGCATACCACATCTGCGCAGCAAACTCAAAGCAAGATTGGTGATGAAAATGCAACACAGGCAAGCAGTGCGTGGAATTGTACGTCAAACAAAAATAATAGTCCTTTTGGACGCAGTATGACAAAGTGGGATGTTGAATTTGAGTTTGATTATGACAATGATGTATGCCGTGCCAAAATAATAGGCGGTGATGGTGAGGGTGATGTATATGAAAAAACATTCAACCTGAATGGTGCAAAATTCAAAACCTTGAAATATTACACTACAAAAGATACAGATACTGCAACTATAACAGTAACACCATCAATATCAAATCTATCATATGCATATAGTACGAAGGCTACAGGTAATACGGAGCTTCTTTATGAAAAGGGTTCTGAAAACACGGAATGGACTGAAAGTGATCTTGCCGACTGGACACAGACAGGCACAGATATAGCAGCTCTTGCGCTTGACAGTGAAAACGGACGTGTATGGTATAATGCTACACAGCCGACCGGGGGATACAGCGCGACAAAGACATTTAGTAATATAGCAGATGACGCACTTGTTACATATGATGTTGACTGGCATTTTGGAAGCGCAGTGGATAGAGATGGTAACTTTGAATATGTGCAGTTCGGAGATAAGCTCCGCATAGGCTGGACAAACGGCTATGTAACATGGGTAAGCACAGACGGCGGCACAACATGGAATGATAATGACAGTGACGGAACAACAGACAGTATTTTTACGGGTGCAAATACGACCTATACAAAAAATATAAAGGTTATATTTGACACAAAGACAAATACAATCAAGTCATTTAAGTTTGATGGCAATGAAATCAGTGCATATACTGATTATTCACTTGAGGGTGCAGCGTTTGATTCGGTGAGCTTTGGCTTCCAACGTGGCGGTGAGTCGCCGAAGTGGGCTGTTCCTAACGGTATTGACAGAATAAGAGTTTCGCAGTTCGTATATGGCGAGGAAGCGCCTGATATAACTGAAGTAAAAGTAACGGACGCAAGCAACAAGACGGCAAATGTTTCATATGCTGTTGTTGGATACAGCGGTGATATAGCATTAATCGGCGCATTGTATGATGGTAAAGGTAAATTGGTTGAGGTTACTCCGGCAAAGACTATTACAAATCCAACAACCGATGAATTCGTCAGTGACAGCCTTACATTTGAACATGATTTACAGGATTACAAGATTAAGGTATTTATGTGGGATTCAATTAATGGTATGGTACCGCTTTGTGATGCGGCTGTACGTTAAGTGGTAAACAAAAATCACAGGTCATGCGACCTGTGATTTTTTCATGCTCTTTTCAGATTTAAGCGCCTCTTTGATAACCTCGTCATCAGTAAGGCTGAAATCCTTTGAAATTAAAAGCTTGTCAAATTCCTTTCGTATCTGTTCAATGTTAGTCATATGTATTACTTCCTTTCATATTTTGACATTTTCTTTCGAGTTTTTCTCAAAACCACTTTTTATTGTATTTATTTTACAATAAAAGGTAAAAAATGTCAATATATTGTGGTCGAAAAAAGGAACTTTCGTAAGACATAAAACCTGTAAATTCGACAATATATTTTATTCTTCGTTTGTTTTCGGGTGTTTTATCTGTAAATATACAAAAACTGACGCAGACGCTATCATGAGCAGCGCAGCAACAAGCTGTGATATTCCGAGAATATTCGGGATTGCGTACAATATATATGATGTGTCGCGCATACCCTCAAGGAACAGTCTGCCCAGTGAATACCAGAAAATATAGAAGCAGAATACCTGCCCGTCCGCTTTTTTCTTGTCGCGGAATAGGATAAGTATAATAAGTCCGATTATATTCCATATCGACTCATACAAAAACAGAGGATGCACAGGTGCGCCGCCGTTTATGGACATACCGAAAAGGGAGGCGGTTTCACCGCCGTATACCTCAGCATTCACAAAGTTGCCGAAGCGTCCGATTGCCTGACCTATAAGAAGACCGGGTGCGCATACGTCGAATACATTTGCTGTATTGAGCTTTTTTATACGGCAGTATATAAAGGCGGAAATTGCTGCGCCTATTATGCCGCCGTAAATCGCCAGTCCGCCGTTCCAGATTGCAAATATTTCGCCGATTGAATTAAATTCATCAAGGGCAAACAGCACATAATAAATCCTTGCGCCGATAATTCCGGCAATAAGTCCTATCAGCGCAATGTCCCATATGTTGTCCTTTTTCACTCCGCGTTTTTCGCATGTTCTGTATACAAACAACAGTCCAAGCAGAAAGCCTGTCAGTATTATAAGCGCATACCAATAAACAGGTTTTGAACCTATTGAAAATGCAACAGGACTAATGTTAAATGTGATGCCCAATTTCGGAAAAGAAATAACGTTCATCATTATGCCTCCTTCATTGAAAGTGAAATTCTCTTTTTCTTAGCGTCCACTTCAAGTACGCGCACCTTTACAATGTCACCGACGGATAATACATCGGTAGGGTGCTTTATATATCTGTCGCAGATCTGCGATATATGCACAAGTCCGTCCTGATGTACTCCTATATCGACAAAAACGCCGAAGTCTATGACGTTTCTGACTGTGCCCGTAAGCACCATGTCGGGTTTTAAATCCTCCATTGAAAAAATATCGCTCCTTAGTACAGGCTGAGGTAATTCCTCACGCGGATCGCGTCCTTTTTTTATTATACTGTCCGCAATGTCGTTAAGCGTAATTTCGCCTATGCCTAACTTTTCGGCAAGCTCCGATGAATTTATGTTGGATAGCTTTTTCTTTAAATCTGCAGCATTTCCGTTTTGTACGTCCTCTTTGGTATAGCCAAGTAATTCAAGCAATTCCTTTGCCGCCTTGTAGCTTTCTGGGTGGACGGAGGTGTTGTCAAGCAC
>CAMCPC010000186.1 GCA_945876665.1 uncultured Oscillospiraceae bacterium | reverse complement strand
TGGCGGTCGGCGCGGACATCTCCTTCAAGGAGTTCAACGACTGCTCCGCCTTAAGGTGCTGAACAGTTCCGAGAATTGCGTTTATGGTGATAACCACAAAAATTACAATGGCACTTTCCACGTCACCAAGTATTCCCGATATTATCGCCGCTATTATAAGTATAATCACAAGAAAATCCTTGTACTGCTCTAAAAACAGCACAAACGGATTTTTCCTCTTGCCCTCAACAAGCTCGTTTCTGCCGAATTTTTTCCGGTTTTCCTCTGCCTGTCTTTGCGTAAGTCCGTTTTCGTTTGTTCCGAAAGCCTCCATAACGGCTTCCTTTTTCATCTGATAGGGGTTCTTCATTTAATTTACCTCCTTATTTTAGCACACTGCAATAGTACGGTTGTAAAAAAAAGAAGCAACACTCTTATCGCAGCACAAAATATCTGCAACAAAAGTCTTGCTTCTTAGAATATGATACGGGTCAAAAGACCGTACTGACGACATCATATTACGCCTTACGGCGCAAGCTACTCCCTTTTATTGACTGTTATAATAACATATTATTTCCAATTTGTCAAGTGTATATTCTCAAATAATCAAAGACAACACCGCAAAATCACGGTGTTGTCTTGTTTGTTATCTCAGCTGTGCGCCTATCTGATGTTCAAGGTTCTTAACCACCTTGTCAAACACCTTCTGCACCTCGTCGCCTGTAAGGCTGCGGTCAGCCGCGCGGTATACGGCGCTGTAAGCCACGCTCTTTTTGCCCTCCGGTATCTGAGCGCCCTCATATACGTCAAACAGCATTATACTTTCAAGCATCTTGCCTGACGCTTTTCTTACAACCTCCTCAATATCAGCAACAGGAACAGTTTTATCGACAAGCATTGCAATGTCACGCGTTACGGCAGGGTACTTCGGAAGCTCCTTGAACTTAATATCCGTCTTGATATTAAGGAATACGTTTTCAAAATCAAGCTCACCCACATAAACAGGAGTTTCAATTCCATACTTTCTGCCCACAGCGGGGTGGATTTCACCGATTATACCAAGCGTCTTGCCGCCCGCGCTGATTTTTGCGCAGCGTCCCGGGTGGAAGGTCGGGTTGTCTGTTACTGCTTCATACTTGACATTCTTCACGTTAAGACCTGCAAACAGGCTCTCGCAAATGCCCTTGATGTCATAGAAGTCAACGTTATTTCCGTACATTCCCATTGTAATCTTATGCGGCTCATCAGGCAGCTTGCCCTCCTCTGTCGGAATGAACACCTTGCCTATCTCAAACAGCTTTGCAGATGCGTTTCTGTAATTGTAGTTTCTCGCAAGAATATCAAGCATACTTGCGATTGTGGTCGTACGCATTACAGACGTGTCCTCGCCGAGCGGATTTGTAATCTTTACGGTGTTTCTCAAATTGCTGTCCGCAGGAATATTCAGCTTGTCAAATACCGACGGACTTGTGAATGTATATGTGTAAATTTCATACATACCCTGAGCCGTAAGAATTTCATTAATTCTGTCCTGCGCCTGCTGACGGTCTGTTTTCTTGCCGCAGGTTGCCTCGCCCGAAAGCAGTGTGACAGGGATTTTGTCATATCCGTAAAATCTTGCCACTTCTTCGGCTATATCAGCCTCGCCCTCAAGATCCGGTCTGAAGGACGGCGGTGTAACCGTCATATTTTCAAGATCTGTCTTTATTTCAAGTGCGTCGAAAATCTTAACAATATCCTCTGTGGAAATATCTGTGCCAAGGAACGCGTTTATTTTATCCGGTCGGAACGGAAGTGTTTTCATATCCGTCACGTTGCCCATAACATCAATCATTCCGCCCACATTTTCGCCGCAGCCAAGCTGCTCCACAAGCTGACAGGCTCTTTCAACTGCCGGAACAGTATTGTTGTAGTCAAGTCCCTTTTCATATCTTGATGATGCTTCTGTTCTAAGTCCCACTCTCTGCGCCGTAAGTCTTACTGACGCGCCGTCAAATGTGGCACTTTCAAACACAACCGTTGTTGTGTCGTCCTTAACCTCACTGTTGAAGCCGCCCATCACACCGGCGATTGCAACGGCTCTCTTGCCGTCTGCGATTACAAGGTCGTTTGATGTAAGCGTTCTGTCCTGCTCATCAAGTGTCTTTATAACCTCTCCGTCAGCGGCGCGTCTTACGACTATCTTGTTATCTTCAAGGTCGCGCAAATCAAACGCGTGCATCGGCTGACCGTATTCAAGCAATACATAGTTTGTAATATCTACAATATTATTTATAGGTCTTACACCGCAAGCGGTAAGTCTTTGCTGCATCCAACTCGGTGACGGGCCAATTTTAACGTTCTTTACCATTCTCGCACAGTATCTCTTGCACTTGTCCTTATCCTGCACCTCAACGCTTATTGTGTCGGCAATGTTTTCGTTGTTTTCGGTAAACTTAACCTCCGGTATGGTAAACTTCTTATTAAATGTTGCCGCAGTTTCTCTTGCAAGACCGATAATTGAGAAGCAGTCAGGTCTGTTTGATGTGATTTCAAACTCCACAACCGTTTCATTCATACCGAATATATCTCTTATATCCTTGCCGATTTCCGTGTCGTCGGGCAGAATAAGTATACCGTATTCCGGCTCATATCCGAGCATATCCTCTGTTATGCCAAGCTCGTCATGTGAGCAAAGCATACCGTTACTTTCAACACCGCGCAGCTTGCCCTTTTTGATTTTGCCGCCCGGCAAAGTTGCGCCAACAAGTGCAACAGGAACGATAATACCCGCCTTTACGTTCGGCGCGCCGCAGACGATTTGAAGTATCTCGCCCGTGCCCGCGTCAACTGTACATACGTGCAGGTGGTCGCTGTCGGGGTGGTCCTCGCAGGTTAGCACTCTGCCCGTTACCACGTTCTGCACAGCCTCGCCCATACTCTCATAGCCCTCAACCTTTGAGCCGCTCATTGTAAGTCTGTCTGAATATTCTTTCGGCTCAACGTCTATATCCATATAGTCATTCAGCCAACTCATAGGTAAATTCATTATATGCTTCCTCCTCTCAATTAAAACTGTCCCAAAAATCTCAAATCATTCTCAAAGAACAATCTTATGTCGTTGATGTCATATTTGCCCATTGCAATTCTTTCAAGTCCGATACCGAACGCAAATCCCGAATAAACCTCCGGGTCAATACCGCAGTTTGCAAGCACCTTGGGGTGTACCATGCCGCAGCCGAGGATTTCAATCCAACCCTCACCCTTGCACATACTGCAGCCCTTGCCGCCGCAGGCAAAGCATGATACATCAGCCTCAGCTGACGGTTCTGTGAACGGGAAGTGGTGCGGTCTGAAACGTACCTTTGTGTTCTCGCCGTATAATTCCTTTAGGAAAGTTTCAAGCGTACCCTTTAAGTCCGCCATTGTTACTCCCTTGTCAACCACAAGCCCCTCAATCTGATGGAATACGGGTGAATGTGTCGCGTCAAGCGCGTCACTTCTGTAAACCTTGCCGGGAGCGATAATTCTTATCGGCGGCTTTTTCTTCTCCATAACACGAACCTGAATACCCGATGTCTGAGTTCTCAATACCGTATTGTCATTTATATAGAATGTGTCCTGTGTGTCGCGCGCGGGG
>CAMCPC010000185.1 GCA_945876665.1 uncultured Oscillospiraceae bacterium | reverse complement strand
CTTTGGGGTTTTTGCTTCTTTTTGACGCAAAAAGAAGAATGTAAACAATAATTTATCACAATATATTTTCCAGTTTCATTTCATAATTCTTCGGCAGATGTTCAAACAAAAATGACAGCACCTTACATCGTGACACCGCGTCTGTCTGTTTTCTGCCGTCTATATAACCAGACATTTCCGAAATATTCATTTCAATTTTATCCAGCTCCTCATGGTTGCCTGTAGCGGCAAGCACAGTTCGGTTTTCATCAAGATATTCAGTCAGCTTTTCTGTATTCTCAGCCGCGGCATCATAATCCTCTCTGTCAAGGCACTCCATTATTTCATCATTTATTTCCTGTAATTCCTCCGACACCTTCCACATATGATTTGTGTACACAATTCCCCCCGCAACAATCCCTACGGCAATACATACGGATATGATAACTCCCTTCATTTGTTATGCTCCTTTTTATCCTTTTCACTCTTAAGCTGTATAAAAAGCTCGTCCTCCGCATCAAGCGACGCTATAAATATATCCTTTATATCACTTATGCCGCGTTTTTTTATCTCATTTTCAAACCATTTGTAATCCTTTTGGGCACGCTTTAACTCGTGCTCGTTTAATGTGCCGTCCGAAACTATAGTACAAGGCAGACCGTCATGCCGCACATTATAAAGCTTTAAGTCCTCCACAGTAGCTGTACGCGCCTTATCCTTAGGTATAACGCTCAGCTTGCCGCTTGTTTCCACAACAGCCACCTCCACATCAGATACGTCATGGCAGCTATTGAGCCGCAGCTCCTCAAGCAAATCATTTATATTAAAGCGCAGTCTTGCAAGCTCTTTTTCGTTTATATGCCCGTCATATATTACAATGCTCGGCTCACCGCTTAAAAATTTACGCACATTTTTACTTTTCAGACTCAAATACGACATCATAACCTCTGCCACAATCAGCGTCAGTACAGGTATTATTCCCGACAGAAGCGGTATGTCTATTGCCTGCATCGGCACAGACGCAAGGTCAGAAATCATAATCGCCACCACCAGCTCTGACGGCTGTAATTCTCCAAGCTGCCTTTTACCCATTATCCTCATGGCAATAATCACCATGCCGTACAGAATAAGCGTTCTGACTACCAATACAAGCATATCCTACCTCCCGCAGTTTTATTTTATCTTTTCACCGCAAAATAAATTTTATGTATCACTTTACTTTCACGCGTTAAAGTGTTATAATATATATTAATATGATATGAGGAGAAATACCAATGAAAGAAATTAATGACGAAAGTATGGACACGCTTTTTAAGGCCGTATTGCAGCTTGAAACAGTGGACGAGTGCCGCAGATTTTTCACTGACCTGTGTACCATTTCCGAGCTTAAATCCATGAGTCAGCGTATGGAGGTTGCGCTCATGCTCAAGGATAAGAGCGTATACACCGATATAGCCGCCAGAACAGGCGCGTCAACCGCCACTATAAGCCGCGTAAACAGATGTATAAATTACGGCTCGGACGGCTACAATTTAGTAATTGAAAGAATGGAGAACGAGGATGAATAGCTATTCCGATTTTGCCTATGTATATGATTCACTCATGCACAGTGACATTGACTATGAAAAATGGGCTGATTATATTGAAAATCTTTTCGATATGTACGGAGTAAATCCCGACCTTGTATGCGACCTCGCCTGCGGCACGGGAAATATCACTATCCCTCTTGCCCGACGCGGCTACAACATGACAGGTGTGGATATTTCGGAGGATATGCTAAGCATCGCGCGTGAAAAAGCAGATGGACTTGACATACTCTTTCTTAACCAGAGCATGACGAACCTTGACCTGTACGGCACAATGGGAGCATTTCTGTGCATGATAGACGGTATAAATTACATACTCCCTCCCAAATCACTGCTGAAGCTGTTTACACGCATAAAAACCTGCTTCATAGACAAGGGCGGTCTTTTTATATTTGACATCAGCACCGAGCATAAGCTGAAAAATGTTATCGGCTCAAATACCTTTGTCCACTGCGCTGAAAAAATATTCTACACATGGCAGAACAGGTACATAGAAAACAAAAAGCTTTCCGATATGTTTCTGACCTTTTTCGTAAAGCAGGGCGAAAACTACAAGCGCTTTGAGGAACGGCATCTGCAAAGAGCGCACTCCGCAGAGGAGCTTACCGCTATTCTCAAAAAGGCGGGTTTTGCACATGTGGATACATATGATGAGCTGTCATTTTCACCGCCGAGGGAGAACAGCGAACGAATCGTTTTCGTATGCCGCTGATGTAACTGCAAATACCGATAAATTATAGGATTTTCCTTGATTTTTGTGCCATTTTGTGGTATAATAATTTAGTTAGATATATTAAATATTTTGTTTGAAATTTTGCATTTCAGACCAATAAATTTAGGAGGAAATTATGGCAAAGAAAACCGAAGATCTGAAGCTGGATATGGACGCAATTCAGAACCAGCATATTGTCAAAGTAGATCTTAACAGTGAAATGAAGAAAGCTTATATAGACTATGCTATGAGTGTTATTGTAAGCCGTGCTCTTCCTGACGTGCGTGACGGTATGAAACCCGTTCATCGACGTATACTATATGATATGTACGAGTCAAATCTTTTATACGAAAATGATTTCAAGAAATCAGCCGCTACCGTCGGTGATGTGCTTGGTAAATACCACCCTCACGGTGACGCTTCCGTATATGACGCTATGGTTCGTATGGCACAGGATTTCTCACTGAGATACCCTCTTGTACAGGGCAAGGGTAACTTCGGCTCAGTGGACGGTGACCCGCCTGCTGCTTACCGTTATACCGAGGCTAAAATGTCGAAGATTTCGGCTCTTATGCTGACAGATATTGAAAAGGACACTGTAAACTTTGTCCCTAACTACGACGACAAAATTCCCGAGCCTGACGTGCTTCCGTCACGCTTCCCGAATCTTCTCGTAAACGGCAGCGCCGGTATCGCGGTAGGTATGGCAACTAATATTCCTCCCCATAATCTTACAGAGGTTATAGACGGAATTATTGCCGTTATAGACGACCCTATGATAACGATTGAGGAGCTTATGACTCATATTCAGGGTCCCGACTTCCCCACAGGCGGAGTTATTATGGGCAGAAGCGGCATAAGAAATGCCTACACAACAGGCCGCGGCAGAATAGTTCTGCGCGCAAAGGCTGAGATTGAGGAATACAACGGCAGAAACAGAATTATCGTTACGGAAATTCCGTATCAGGTAAACAAGGCAAAGCTTGAAAAACATATCAACGAGCTTGTACGTGACGGCAAGATTGACGGTATCGCGTCTACGCGTGACGAATCTACCGAGGTAATAAGACTTGTAATCGACCTTAAGCGTGACGCAAATCCGAATGTTGTTCTGAACAATCTTTACAAGTTCACACAGATGCAGGATACTTTCGGAGTTATACTTCTTGCGCTTGTGGACAAAGAGCCAAAGGTTCTTACTCTTCGCGAGATGATTGATTATTATATCGCCCATCAGGAGGACGTTATAACAAGACGCACAAAGTTTGAGCTGCAAAAGGCTCTTGACCGTGCGCACATCTTAGAGGGCTACAAAATTGTTATAGACAATGTTGACG
>CAMCPC010000184.1 GCA_945876665.1 uncultured Oscillospiraceae bacterium | reverse complement strand
AGTAAGGCAGACGTGGGAACAACTGAAATCGCGGTTTGATTACTGCATAGTTGATGCGCCGGCGGGCGTGGACGGCGGGTTTTTGTACGCCGCCATGTGTGCAGATGACGCAATTATTGTTACCATGCCGGAGCTTACGGCACTTCGTGATGCCGACAGGGCGATATCTGTTCTGGAGGATATGGACATATCGGATATAAAGGTGATTATAAACCGTGTCAGAGCCGATATGATTGACAGAGGCATAATGATGAATATGGATGATTGTGTAGATATGCTTCAGGTTCCCGTGATAGGGATTGTTCCCGATGATGAGGAGCTTATAGTATCTGCGCTTAAGGGTGAGATTGCCGTTTCAAACGAAAATTCAAGAGCAGGCAGGGCATTTTTAAATATTGCCGCGAGAATTCTCGGCGAGGAAGTGCCTGTAATGGATTTTGACGAAAAGGAAGGTTTTCTGAAAAAACTCAGAAAGCTTTTTGGGAGCAAATAAAATAAAGGAGGTATTTTCATGAACATCGCTTTGATAGCACATGATAAGAAGAAAGAATTAATGGTTCAGTTTTGTATAGCCTATTCGGGTATACTTTCGCAGCACGCGCTGTACGCAACGGGTACAACAGGTAAGATGATAATTGAAAATACCGGACTTAATGTATACAGATTTTTATCCGGACCGCAGGGCGGTGACCAGCAGATTGGCGCGCGTATTGCGTATAATGAAATTGACCTTGTGCTGTTTTTCCGCGATCCGCTAAATGCCGAGAGCTATGAGCCTGATGTGTTCTCTCTATTAAGGCTTTGCGATATGCACAATATACCAATAGCGACAAATTCTGCCACAGCGGAGGTGCTTATCCACGGTCTTGAACGCGGTGACCTTGACTGGCGTGATATTGTTAATCCGAAAAATTGATTTTATACATAAGGACGCTCATGACGAGCGTCTTTTTTAATAAAAAAATCTCTCATAAAACTGTTTAACAGTTGAAATATCAGGAAGAATATTGTATAATGATATAATAGGTAGAGGTTTACGACTTTTTAAACCTAAGAGAGGAATTTTATATGAACAACAAGGTTTCCATAGTGAAATGTGAGAGATATTCCGAGGTGCAGCGCGCGGTTGAGGAAGCCGTTGCTTTGCTCGGAGGAATTGAAAAATTTGTGAAAAAGGGCGATAAGGTTGTTATAAAGCCTAACCTTGTATCGAAGAAAAAACCTGATGAGGCTGTCACCACTAATCCTGAGCTTCTTCATGCCGTAATAGTCATGGCGGAAAAGGCAGGAGGAATTGTAACCATAGCCGAAAGCCCCGGCGGACCGTATAATGCGGCGGCGCTCAGGGGTGTGTATAGCGTATGCGGAGTTGACAAGGCTATAGAGGGCACAAATGCGAAGCTGAATTTCGACACAGGCTTTAGAGAGGTGCATTTCCCTGAAGGCAGAACGGTAAAAAATATACCGATAATCAACCCGATACTGGACGCAGACGTTATAATTTCGCTTCCCAAGCTGAAAACCCACGCAATGACAAGCTATACAGGCGCGGTAAAAAATCTTTTCGGCACAATACCGGGGACGTATAAGGCGGAGCTTCATTTCCGCCTTAACGAAAGAAAGTCCTTCTGCTCAATGCTTGTGGATCTGCACGAGTGCGTCAAGCCGACGCTGTCCATAATGGACGCGGTATGGGGCATGGAGGGAAACGGTCCTACAGCCGGTCAGAACAGACACATAGGACTTGTTATGGCATCGGAAAATGCTCATGCGCTTGATATGGCGGGGTGTCATCTTATAGATTACACAGTGAACGAGGTCGATACTGTGCGTGAGGCGGTGGAGAGAGGCTTTGTGGCAGATAATGCGGGAAAGCTTGAAATTCTGGGCGAGGATTTAGAGTCTTTGGTTATGAAAGATTTTGCAAAGCCGGAAAGTCACTTTAATCTTTTGAGGGTGGTTTCACTTCCGGCATCGCTTAACGCAAAGCTCACAAATGCGCTTGCGTCAAGACCGAAAATGGATTATGATATATGCATAGGCTGCGGCGAGTGCGCAAGGCTCTGTCCGCCCAAAGCCATTGATATGTCGGGCGGCAAGCCTGTTATAGATGAGAAAAGGTGCATAAAGTGCTTCTGTTGTCAGGAGCTTTGCCCGAAGAAAGCGGTTATGATAAAGCGTCCGCTTCTAAATAGGTTTATGCTGAAATTTCTGAAGTAAAGGATATGATATTTTGTTTAATGTAGTTCTGGTTGAACCGAGAATCCCGCAGAATACGGGCAATATCGCCCGTACCTGTGCGGCGACAGGGTGTCAGCTTCATATAGTGCGTCCTACGGCATTTCAGATTACCGATAAAAATCTTAAACGCGCCGGACTGGATTACTGGCATTTATTAAATGTTCAGTATTACGATAATCTGGCGGACTTTTTTGAAAAGACGAAGGGCGCAAGATATTTCTATGCCAGCACAAAGGCACAGCATAATTATGTTGATGTAGAGTTTAAGGATAATGACTTTATCCTGTTTGGACGTGAGGACGCGGGACTTCCCGAGGAGCTTCTTTATGAGCATGAGGAACGGTGCATACGCATACCCATGATTGACGAGGCGCGCAGTCTGAATTTGTCAAATTCTGTGGCAATTGTGGTGTATGAGGCATTAAGGCAGCAGGGGTTTGAAAATCTTAAACAGCTTGGACAGTTGACAAAATTTCATTGGTAAAGGAGAAACAAAATGGCGGATATAAAAATTATTGTGGATTCGGGTTCTGATATTCCACAGGAAATTGCGGACAAATATGATATAGGAATTATATCGTTTCTGAGCCTGTTCGGCGAGGAACAGTATGTACAGCGTGTGGATATAACGAATGAGGAATTTTTCGACAAGCTTGAAAGCTTTGACGGATTCCCGACTACATCGCAGACACCATACGGTGATATGTATGACTTTTTTTCAAGGCAGTGCAGTGAGAATAAAAGTGTTATATATTTCGCGCTTTCAAGCGCCGCAAGCGGTCAGTATCAGACGGCAAATCTTGTGAAGAATGAGATACTGGAGGAAAATCCTGAAGCGGATTTTCATATTGTGGACACGCAAACGTTTTCGCTCTATATTGCCAAGACAGCCGTACACGCGGCGCAGATGGCGCAGGATGGCAAAAATGCCCAAGAAATAATAACCGAATGTGAAAATTATATAAAGACATGGCGCGCTTACTTGCTTGTTGATACGCTCAAATACCTTGAAAAGGGCGGCAGGCTTTCAAAGGCGGCTGCGTTTGTGGGTACAATGCTTGATATAAAGCCGATTTTAACAATTGAGCATGGACTTGTGGAGAGCATGGATAAGCTGCGCGGAAAGAAAAAGCTGTTGGATAAGCTTATTGAAAAAATACAAGACGACCCTGATTTTGACGCGGATAACCCAAAATTCCTTGTGGTCCAGTCCGATGCTGAAAAGGGCGAAGAAACCTTGGAAAAGCTTCGTGACGAGTTCGGTGAGGACTGTATTGAGATGTACGGCGAATTCGGACCGCTTATAGGCACACACGTAGGTAGGGGAGCAATCGCGATTATACCGAGAATAAAATAAATTATTGTTTACATTCTTCTTTTTGCG
>CAMCPC010000183.1 GCA_945876665.1 uncultured Oscillospiraceae bacterium | reverse complement strand
ATATGGGTTTTTAATGTATTTTCAGACATTCCTAAAACCTCTGAAATTTCCTTATAGGTACTGCCGTTTACAAGCTCGCGCAGAACCTCCATCTCACGGGGCGTAAATTCAACGCTTTTGGCAATACCGATATTCAACACAGGCGTACACTCGGGATAGACGCTCTCTCCGGACATGGTACGCTTAATCACATGCGACAATGCTTCGCACCCCACATCCTTATACCAGAAGCTGTCACTGCCGGCCTTTTTAGCCTTTTCAATAAAGCTGTACTCCGGCATGGAGGTTACGATTATAATTTTTATACACGGATAAAGCTGCTTGATTTTTGCGGCTGCCTCAAGACCGCTTTCTCCGTGCGCGGTACATACGTCCATTAAAATCAAGTCAGTCTGTCCGCGTTCGCAGTAAAGCTCCGCCATAGCGGCATTTTCTATTGAACGCACAACCATATATCCGTCCATATTTGCTACACAATCCTCCAAAACATACCGCCCGGTACGCTGGTCGTCCACAATCAGCACATGAACCACTATAACATCTCCCCCTTTTGCTTTAACAGCCGTACATACAGCCGTACACCGTTTTCGCATTTTATGTCAAGCTGTCCGCCTGCTCTTTCTATTTTTTCACGCAGTCCGCCAAGTCCTCCGCCCTCTTTCAGGTCGTCTGCTTTTTTGTCACCATTGTCATAAATCACCGCAGAATACGCCGAATCAGTTTCTGTTATTTCCACTGTTACCTTGTCCGCGCCTGCATGGCGCACCGCATTTGTGACCGCCTCGCGCACGGCACTCAGAATTAAATATGCTGTGTCACTATCCTTGGGCAGCGTGCCTGAAAATTCAATTTTACACCCCACCGCCGCAGCTGCGTCCTCAAGCTGCGCCTTTGTATTATCCTCATCATACTGCGCGTCAGACAGACCTGCGCGCATTTCCGCTGTTATACTTCTCCAAAGCTGTGCAATATTTTCCAGTTTCTCGGCGGAGCATTCCTCAGCCAGCGCGCGGCGCGTGGTAAGCACACACCGTCCGAACCGGGCGTGAACGCGCACCTTTGATTCAAGAATTTCCTCATCGCGCTTTAGCTGCGCAATATTTGCAAGCATCATCTGCAAGCGTTTGCGCTGTTTATCGAGCAGCTTGTTATTTTCCTTAAGTGCCTGACTAAGCTGATATTGTCTTGTAATATCGGCGGCTGTAATCTGAATATACGGTTTTTCATCAATGTCCAGAACAAGCCTTGAAAAGCTCCATACACTCCCGTCGGAACGGATAAACACAGGATTATCTCCGCTCTGAATTTGTTTTTCGGGCGAAATTTCCGACAAATCACGCCAGAATTCCTCACCGTTTTGCAGATGTTTGCCTGTCAGATCCAATGCAAGCTCATACATATGGTGATTTACCAGAACAGGAAAGCCGTCTGTTTCAAAAAATCCCAGTCCGTCAGTCAGGTCGTCAATCGCCTCATGGATTGCGCCCGGCGGAATTATGTTTCTGTAAAGCCTTATTTCCTTTTTCACCGCCACAGCGCAGAAAGCGGCAGACAATACCATAACCGATATATATACCGCCAACGGCAGACTGCCGACAAATAAAATCAGACCGTCTGCGGGGATATTTCTCATTTCGCACCGATTTGCCGCCATCAGCAAAACCAGCCATACGGTGAGCAGCAGCGCCGCCGTCAAAGATATAGGATCAGGCTTTTTCGCACGTACAAAACGAACGCAAAACAGGAATATCATAAGCATTGCAATAACAGACCAAGCCGCGACTAAAAATGACCTTACACAATCGGAAAGCTGTATAAACCCAATCATTCGCCGCTCCTTTCCGGCAGACGCAGGGACACGCAAGCCGTATCCTCCTGCCGCTCATAAAGGATTTGTCCGCCTGCCTTTTCCACAGCCGTTTTCAGCTGCTGTGAACAGGAAAACTCGACGGGTAATTCACCGCACTGAAACTGAACGCGAAAATGCAGATATTCACCGCGCCGCGTAAGCGCCGCCAGAAGCGTCTGCAACGAGGAAAGCGCCGTTTCCGTGACCTCCTCGAACAAATCATAAATTATCATCGCATATTCACAGCACAGCGTTTCAACTCCCCTTGCGGAAAAGGCGCAGTCCGCGCCGCAAAGCCTGAGATTTTCAATAGATTCCGCAAAGCACCGTTCTAATTCCTCAGTCGGGATAATTTTTTGTGATTCCGATATAAGAATAAGATTGCTGCGCCGCTTTATGAATGTGCCGATTACGTTAATTTCCGATAAAATTCTGCGTGCCTGCGCTAAATCAGCACTTTTTATCTGTCCTAAAAGCTGTTCTGTTTTTTCAAGCTGACGAGAGGTCTGAACAGAGAGATTATTATAAATCCGAATTTGCTCCTGTACCTTAAGCTGCTGTGAGCGTCGGTGAATTTCGCCGCGCAGAAGCTCCGCGTTGCTTTTTAGCTCCTTTTCGGTTTTTTGCAGTTGGCGGATACTACGGTTTATCGCCGACAAATCCTCCTGCCATATCACATATCCGCAGCTAAGCGTTTTCATATAAAGCGCCGTGTCGCCGTTCGGCAAGAACACCGTTTCAGTCTTTAGGCGTTCAAATGTATCCTCTGAAATGTCCTGCGCCGATTGGGAAAAATACCGTCTGCCGCCGTTTTCATCGACAATCTGCGCGCCGATGTCGGAGGAATTGAAAAACGCTCTGTACTTCGTATTTGACGGAATCAAGCCGGTCACGATACAGCTTTCCCATATTGCCGCCGTAACGGCGCAGTATGCGGCTGTCATTTCAATAAATCCAAACCCACTATGGGAGCAGTCAATCCAATACAGAATACAATATACTACACCCACACCCACAACGGCAAGCGGCAGCCATGCACGCCTTGCGGCATGAGGAAGTCTGCATTTATACCAAAGCGTTCCGATACACGCCAGAAACATAACAAGCATCCACCCTGCGGCGGCATAATACAGCGGGCCGCGTATATAGTCCTTGTCGCCGTTAAAATTATTCAAAATCTCAAAAGCCAGTCCGTGCAGCTCATTTGTCAGTATTCCGGAAATCAATAATACGGCGGGAACAAAAAGCAGCAGATACCGTTTTTGCAGCTTCCAATTCTCGTGTTTACCTATATGAACGGATATAAAAAGTCCGAACAGCGGTATCAGTATCATGGGGATATAATGCATATACCAGAACCTGTTTCCCCAAGGCTCAATGTTATAGAAAAACTGATTTTTGCAGGTGCGGGCGAAAACCCACAGCAGCATACACAGCGCGGTAAGCAGCAGATATTTTTTTATGGGACGGTGCATAATCCGCCGCCACAGCGATACACCCCATGCCGTAATCAAGCCGATGTATATGTAGAATATGATAATTTCCTGCGCGGCAAGAATTATAAGAGTATCATGTCTTCTTGCCGCACGCAGACAGGTGGCAAAAATAAACATACCAACCACAAGCGCAGGTATTGCCGCCCTTTTCAAATTTTTCATATTATTTCCCCCGATTTTTTGCTGATTTAATTATACATTATTCAAATTGATTTTTCAATTACTCTGACTAAAAAAATCTGTATTTTAAACAAAATATTTTTTACAAAAAATTATCAATATCACCCTT
>CAMCPC010000182.1 GCA_945876665.1 uncultured Oscillospiraceae bacterium | reverse complement strand
AGCTTAATGTATAGATTGGGAGGAAAATATGGCAACAAAAAAACTGCTTATTGTGGAGTCACCTGCAAAGGCGGGCACAATAAAAAAATATCTTGGTAAGGACTATACTGTTCTTGCGTCTATGGGACATATAATAGACCTTCCCAAAAGTCAGATGGGCGTTGATATAGATAATGACTTCACGCCGAAGTATATAACAATAAGAGGAAAAGGTCCGCTTTTGTCGCAGCTTAAGAAGGAAGCAAAAAAAGCGGATAAAGTATATCTCGCAACCGACCCTGACCGAGAGGGAGAGGCGATAAGCTGGCATCTGGCGCAGGCTCTGAATATTGATCCTGAATCGGAATGCCGCGTAACATTTAATGAGATAACAAAGACAGCCGTTAAAAATGCGATAAAGCATCCGAGAAAGATAGACATGGACCTTGTCGACGCGCAGCAGGCAAGACGAGTTCTTGACAGAATAGTGGGCTATACAATAAGTCCCATTCTGTGGGAAAAGGTAAAGAGAGGGCTAAGTGCAGGACGCGTTCAGTCGGTTGCGACAAAGCTCATCTGCGACAGAGAGGATGAAATTGAAAACTTCACTCCGCAGGAATACTGGTCTATTGAAACGGTGTTGACCGACCCGAAATCAAAGAAAGATTTTGCGGCGAAGTATTACGGCGAAAACGGCAAAGAGGTAACTCTCAATAATGCGGCTGAAACAAAAAAGGTTTCCGACGATTTGTCCGGCACCGATTTTGTTGTGCAGAAGGTAAAGCGCGGACAGCAAAAGCGTAATCCTCAGCCGCCGTTTACTACAAGTACATTGCAGCAGGACGCGTCAAGAAAGTATAATTTCCAAGCGGCAAAGACAATGCAGATTGCTCAGATGCTCTATGAGGGAATTAACCTTGGCGGAAAAATCGGCACAATAGGTCTTATAACCTACATGAGAACAGACTCTTTAAGAATTGCTGATGATGCGCAGAAGGAAGCTGTTGAGTATCTTACAAATGAATATGGCAGCGAATACGTAAACCCTAAGCAGTATAAAACGAAAAAGAGCGCGCAGGACGCCCACGAGGCGATCCGTCCCACGTCAATCAATATAAAGCCGATTGACATTAAGGATAAGCTTACAAACGACCAGTATAAGCTGTATAAGCTGATATGGGAACGCTTTGCGGCGAGCCAGATGGCAAGCGCGGTATATGACACAATGCAGGTTACGATTGACGCGAATGGACATACCTTCAAGGCAAGCGGCTCAAACGTTAAGTTCAAGGGTTATATGACGGTTTACGTTGAGGCGACCGACGACAAGGAAAAGAAAACAAAAATGCTTCCACCGCTTGAGGAAAATAATCATCTGAAACTGAAAAGCAGTGAGGAAAAGCAGCATTTCACACAGCCGCCGGCGCGCTACAGCGACGCAACGCTCATAAGGGAGCTTGAGGAAAACGGTATTGGCAGACCGTCCACATACGCGCCGACTATTTCCACAATCGTATCAAGAGGATACGTTGTAAGAAGCAAAAGACAGCTTGTGCCGACAGAGCTTGGCTTTGTAACGTCTGAAATAATGAAAAATAATTTCTCGGACATAGTTGACGTGGAATTTACGGCAGGTATGGAGGATGAGCTTGACAGCGTTGAGGAGGGCTCAACCGACTGGAAAAAGGTTTTAAACGAGTTCTATCCGCCGTTCCGCGACAACCTTGAAAAGGCACAGAAGAATATCGAGAAGATTAAGATAAAGGACGAGGAATCCGATATAGTCTGCGATAAATGTGGCAGAAAGATGGTATATAAGCTGAGCAAATTCGGCAAATTCCTTGCGTGTCCCGGTTATCCTGAATGTAAGAATACAATGGCAATCCGTGAGGAAACGGGCGCGAAATGTCCTAAGTGCGGCGGTGAAATACTTGTGAAGAAGTCAAGACGCGGCAAGGTATATTATGGCTGTGAGCATTCACCGAAGTGTGATTTTATGATATGGGATATGCCTGTAAAGGACGAAAAATGTCCGCAGTGCGGCGGCTTGCTTTTAAAGAAGCAGGGCAAGCGCGGAAAGATTTATTGCTACAATGAAGACTGCAAATATGAGAGAAAATCAGGAGAAAAAGAGTGAGAGTAAAGGTTATCGGCGCAGGACTTGCCGGCTGTGAAGCGGCATGGCAGCTTGCGAAAAACGGTATAGAGGTGGAGCTTTGCGAGATGAAGCCGCAAAAGTTTACACCTGCCCACACAAATGAAAATTTTGCGGAGCTTGTCTGCTCAAATTCCTTGAAGGCTGACAGGATAGAAAATGCCTGCGGACTCTTAAAGGAAGAAATGCGACTTTTCGGTTCTGTTATGATGGAAGCGGCTGATATAAGCCGCGTACCGGCAGGCGGTGCATTGGCGGTTGACCGTGAGGTGTTTTCAAAGTATATCACGGATAAGATTAAAAATCATCCGCTTATAACCGTTGTGAACGGTGAAGTAACGAGCATAGACACAGACGAATACACAATAATTGCTACAGGACCGCTTACGTCAGACGCGCTTGCGGAGTCGATAAAGGGATTAACAGGCGGTGATGAGCTGTATTTCTATGATGCAGCTGCTCCGATTGTAACGGAGGAAAGCATTGATAAAGAAAAGATTTTCAAGGCTGCGCGTTACGACAAGGGTACAGCGGATTATATAAACTGTCCCATGACAAAGGAGGAATACACCGACTTCTATAATGCACTTATTACTGCCGAAACAGCGCCCTTAAAGGAATTTGAAAATCAGAAGGTTTTCGAGGGCTGTATGCCTGTTGAGGTAATGGCAAAGCGCGGAGAACAGACGCTTGTTTTCGGGCCTTTAAAGCCTGTGGGACTTGTTAACCCAAAAACAGGAAAGGACGACGCATACGCTGTTGTTCAGCTAAGACAGGATAATAAAGAGGGCACGCTCTATAACCTTGTGGGATTTCAGACAAATCTGAAATGGGGCGAGCAGAAAAGAGTATTCTCCATGATACCGGGACTTGAAAATGCGGAATTTGTACGCTATGGCGTAATGCACCGCAACACATATATAAACGCGCCTGTGACGCTTGATAAGTATTATCGCATGAAAAAATATCCGAAGATATTCTTTGCGGGACAGATAACCGGCGTTGAGGGATATGTGGAATCAGCGTCAAGCGGAATACTTGCCGGCTTCAACATGGCGGCAATGCTTAAGGGTACAGAAATGTTTGAGCCTGACGCAAAAACGTGCATAGGTGCGCTGCCGCTTTATATTTCAAACACGGCAAATACAAAGTTCCAGCCGATGAATGCCAACTTCGGCATCATTGAGGGACTGGGTGAAAAAATACGTAATAAAGCCGAACGCTATAATAAAATAGCAGTCCGCGCTTTAGATATTATTAAAAAACAATTGAAAGGTGAGGAATAATGATGAAAAAGAGAATTACGGCTGCCATTGTTGCAGCAATCACAGCGGCATCACTGATGCTTACAGGCTGCGGAGGCGGCAAATCGGCTACAGAAAAGGTAACGCCGACATTCATGTACTTTGTGTCAAACAGCGATGCTGATTTTGACAGCACTCAGGCGACAATCAGCGAGCTTGAGGAGGAGTACAAGGGTAAAATCAATTTTAATTTAATCAATATTGACGAAA
>CAMCPC010000181.1 GCA_945876665.1 uncultured Oscillospiraceae bacterium | reverse complement strand
ATAACTCCGTCACGCTGCGGCAGATTCTGCAAAAACGGATAATCGTAATCCTCGGGATTAAGTGCCGCATAAAAATCCTGCCATGCCACTATTCCCGCCTCGTCAAGCTTCTGGGCAATCTGCTTTACCTCGTAGCCCTCCGGAATTGTAATCTTTGTCGCCTCGCGGCTCGGAGTTATAATAAGGTCAAGTATCTGATTGTAGCTCATACCGTCCTCAACAGTTGCCGCGCCCGGCTGAAAATTACCGTCATATCCGCCTATTTTAGACTGTATCTTGAACAGCAGCGGATATTTTATAATGCCCTCATCATGGAGCATCTGCGCAACGGACGATGTTCCGTCGCCCTCTGCCACCTCAATATGTCTGCTTCCTTCTTCTATCGTAACACCAAGGCTGTCCTTTAAAAGTATGCCCGCACCTGCAAGGCATATAACAATTATAGCCGCAATTATTATAACAGGCACTTTCCATTTTCCGTAGCCCGTTTCATGCACCGTCACTGCCATTTGAGTGTCCTCCCTTTTATATATTGCCCTTATTGTATAACAAATTCCGATTTTCGTCAAGTTTTGCGGTTTTTTTGTCATTTTACACGATAACATGCAGATAAATTTTACATATTAATAATTGAAAAATTGTCCGAAGTATTATATAATAGTTATATGAGATTATTTTTAAGGAGGACTTACTGATGGGTTATAAAGAAACATACAACCGCTGGCTGACAAATCCGGTGGTTGATGATGACACAAAAGCAGAGCTTAAATCACTTGAGGGCAACGAAAAGGAAATAGAAGAAAGATTTTACCGTGACCTTGAGTTTGGTACAGCGGGCATGAGAGGTATTTTGGGCGCAGGCACAAACAGAATCAACGTCTACAATGTAAGACAGGCAAGCCAGGGTGTTGCGAAGTACGTTAATTCAAGAGGTGCAGACGCTGCAAAGGCAGGTGTTTTAATCGGCTACGACACACGTAATTACTCACGAACATTCGCTGAGGAAACAGCAAAAGTTCTTACCGCGGCAGGGATAAAAACATACCTGTTCCCTATCGTACATTCCGTTCCCGAGGTTTCGTTCGGAATTAGAGAGCTTGGCTGCGCTGCGGGCGTTATGATTACGGCAAGCCACAACCCCAAGGAATACAACGGCTACAAGGTTTACGGCCCTGACGGCGGACAGCTTCCTCCCGATGCTGCGGACGTTGTTGTAGAGGCTATAAACAGCTACGATATATTTGATGATGTGAAGTTCATTTCACTTGACGAGGCGAAGGACAAGGGATTGCTTGAAATCGTAAGCAGCGATCTTGACGAAAAGTTTCTTGACGTTGTACAGACGCAGCAGCAGAATCCGGAGGCTGTAAAAGAGGTTGCGGACACCTTCAAGCTTATATACACACCATTCCACGGCACAGGCTCAAGACCTATCAAGGAAATATTAAAGCGTATGGGCTTCAAGAACGTGCTTGTGGTAAAGGAGCAGGACACAGAGGACGGAAACTTCCCGACCGTTAAGTCACCGAATCCGGAGGATAAGGAAGGCTTTGAAATTGCCATCAAGATGGCAAAGGAGAACGACGTTGACGTTATAATCGGTACAGACCCCGACTGCGACAGAGTTGGTATAGTTGTGCGTGACGCGGAGGGCGTATACAGAACCCTTACAGGTAATCAGACAGGCGCATTGCTTGTTGAATACATATTAAAGTCAAAGAAGGAAAAGGGCGTTCTTCCGGAAAACGGCGTTGTTATCAAGACAATCGTTACAACCGAGCTTGCGGCAGCAATCGCAAAGTCATATAATATAGAAATAATGAACGTTCTGACAGGCTTCAAGTATATCGGCGAGAAGATGACAGAGTTTGCCAATACAGGCTCTAATACATATCTTATCGGCTTTGAGGAGAGCTACGGCTACCTTGTAGGCACACATGCGCGTGACAAGGACGGCGTTGTTGCCACAATGCTTATTGCAGAAATGGCCGCATATTACAAGACAAAGGGCAAGTCACTTTATGAAGCGCTTATGGACGTATACGAAAAGTACGGATATTATGCTGAAAAGACAGTTTCCTTCACAATGCCGGGCAAGGACGGTATGGAGAAAATGGCGAAGCTGCTTGCAGACCTTCGCGAAAATCCGCCGGTTAAGGTTGCCGGTAAGGACATCGTGCTTTACACAGACTATCAGTCACAGACCGTAAAGGATACAAAGGGCGGCATTGCGCCTTTGAAGGGACTGCCAAAGTCAAACGTATTGAAGTACAACCTTTCAGACGAAAAGACATACTTCATCGTAAGACCGTCAGGCACGGAGCCGAAAATCAAGATTTATCTCGGCACATTCGCCGAAAGCTTCGAAGCGGCAGAAGCTACAATCGAAAAGGTACTTGCAGACTGCAAGGAGCAGTTCGGACTATAAAATCAAGAGGACCGTTCACACGAACGGTTCTTTTGCTGTAAAGGGTTTATGAAAGAATACTCAAATAAAATTTTATGCAGTAAAACAATAAAAATTAACAAAACACTTGACATGTCTATGCAAAATAAGGTATAATAAGTATTGTTGCACGGTATGTGCAACTGATTCCATCAAGTCCGTTTTTTAGAATTGACTTGCCGGAGGGAGGGAAACAACATGTCTGAAGTAAGAGTAAAGGATAATGAATCATTAGATAGCGCGCTTCGCAGATTCAAGCGTCAATGTGCTAAGTCAGGTGTCATGTCTGAAATCAGAAAGCGTGAGCACTACGAAAAGCCAAGTGTAAAGCGCAAGAAGAAGTCTGAAGCAGCAAGAAAAAGAAAGTTCTAATTTTCTAATTGTAAGGAGATGAACGTTGATGTCTTTAAAAGAAAAGTTAGCCCAGGATTTAAAGTCGTCAATGAAGAACAAAGACACTGTCCGTAAAAACACTGTACAGCTTGTCAGAACAGCTATATTGCAGGTTGAAAAGGACAAAAAAGTAACTCTTGATGATGAGGATATTTTAGAGGTAATTGCAAAGCAGTTAAAGCAGCGCAAGGACTCACTTCCCGAATACGAAAAGAGTGGCAGAGAGGATTTAATCTCTCAGTTAAAGCAGGAAATGGAAGTTTTGATGGAATACCTTCCCAAGCAGCTCACAGAGGACGAGCTTAAACCTATCGTTGAGGAGGCTGTCAAGGCAGTCGGCGCAACGTCTATGAAGGATATGGGCAAGGTAATGGAGGCTGTTATGCCCAAGGTTAAGGGCAGAGCAGACGGAAAGGCTGTAAGCGCAATCGCAAAGAGCCTGTTTAACTAAAAGAATATGATAGAGAGAGCAATTGCTCTCTCTTATATTTGCTGGTATAGCTCAGTTGGTAGAGCAGCTCATTCGTAATGAGCAGGCCGCGGGTTCGAGTCCCATTACCAGCTCCACCAAAAAACCGCTTAAACACTACGTTTAGGCGGTCTTTTTGATTTTATTTTCTTTTTATTTTTAGTCCATTATTTGGGTTTTGTCCGTTATTTGTCCGTTATGACCTCAAAAATGGTCTGTTTCCCCTATCCTATCTTATAATGCGCTGACGGGTTTAATATATTCTCCAGCATTTCCGCCGCCGCTTCATCTGCTGACTTAATTGCGTGGGTATATATGTTCAAAGTTGTACTCTTGTTTGCGTGTCCGAGCCTC
>CAMCPC010000180.1 GCA_945876665.1 uncultured Oscillospiraceae bacterium | reverse complement strand
CATCAAAGGAAATAATATATATTATGTTCGGTGACCAGTGGGACGCGGCAATACCTTGCATACAGATGCTGAGCTTGTCCGTATGGGCGCAGGTTGTCAATTCAAGCTCCGGAGCTATATTCCAGAGCCTTGGAAATACGAAAAATCTTTTTATAACAGGAGTGCTTTCATCGCTGTGCACACTGACGGGAATTATTCTCGGAATAGCCTTTGGAGATATAACAACGGTTGCGCGGAACGCAATGATTTCATATATTATAAACTTTTTTATATCGTATTTTATGCTTATAAAAAAGACCTTTGGTTTCAGTTTTTTGAAATTTTTAAAGAACTTTCTGCCGGATATTGGTATTGCTGTTCTTGTAATCGGCGGCGGAATACTGTCATCATATATGATGATACAGGCGTCAAATATCGTGGAGATTGCGGTCAATGCAGGCATAAAGCTTGCCGTTATGGGCGCGGTATATCTTATAGGATTGCTTGTGTTCAGACAGTATAAGCATCTGATAAATCTTATTAAAAGAAGATAGGAAATAAAGAAGATAGGGGATGCCCCTATCTTCTTTTGAGTTTCATAAACAACTTTCCGCTTATAGCGAATATTCCGCATTTTATTTTTGATAATAAATTGATATTTTTAAACAATAGCTTTCTGTATCTCATGCGGAAATCTTTTTGTAATACGTGTATGCGCTCCTTATCGGATCCGGACGGCTCTTTTAAAAGCTCAAGTCCGCGGGTTATATTGTACATTGCCATAGTGAGTGATTTTTCCGCAAGGTCAAATTCCTTTTTTTCTGTGAAAAATCCGCATCGCAGCAGCATGGCTTCGGCGGCATCAAGGTTTTTTACCGTAAATTTTGTGCGAATGATGCTGCTGTCGCTTTGCACATAGTAATACATCGGCTTTTTTGACACGGCAATGGCATCGGCATTTTCAATGAGATGATAAACGGCAAATTCATCCTCGTGAAGCTTGCCTGCCGGCAATGATATATTCTTCCACACTGACCGCCTGAACAGCTTTGCCCAAAGGGTGACATAGAAAATTCTCGTGTCGGAATAGAAATGCTCCCAGAAATCTCTTTTTGATACTATCCCCTCATCAATGGTAACAGGCTCGCCGTCCCATACCCTGCCGTTCTTGTCGGCATACTTAAAGCCGCAGATGGATATGTCGGCGCAGTATTTTTTGGACTGCTCATAGAGAAACTGTACAATTTCAGTGTCTATGTAGTCATCTGAATCCACAAACATGATATATTCGCCCGATGCGGCGCTTACTCCGGTGTTTCTCACAACTGCAAGACCACCATTTTCCTGATGAATAACCTTAATCCGCTTATCGCGCGCGGCATAGCTGTCGCATATTTTTCCGGAGGAATCCGTTGAACCGTCGTCTATTAGAATTATTTCAAGGTTTTTGTATGTCTGATTTATGATACTGTCAATACATTTTTCAAGATACTGCTCCACGTTGTACACGGGCACTATCACGCTTACAAGCTCCATCTTATCACCATCCTCTTATAAATATTATAACTTATTATACTAATTTCGTCAATAAAATCATATATATAACAGAGGTGGTTTTATGTTTCGGGGATATAATTTAAGACAAAAGGAAGTAGTAAATATCAAGACGGCGGAAAGGCTGGGGTATATACGAGATGTGGAGATAAGCGAAACAACAGGTAATATAGAAGCGATAATTGTACCGCGCAAGGGCTGTATGTTAAAGCGTTTTTTTGGGGGCGGCGAGCTGATAATTCCGTGGAGCGCCATAGAGGTTGTCGGAGATGATCTCGTTCTTGTGCGCCTTTTTGACATGGATATCGAAAAATTGACTTGAAAAAATTTGCGGTATACTGTATAATAAAAGTATAAATAATATACAGATTGGAGATACACAAATGAAATGCCCATATTGCGGATTTGCTGAGAGTAAGGTTATCGATTCAAGACCTACAGATGAAAGCAATTCAATAAGAAGAAGACGCGAATGTATGAAATGCCAGAAACGCTTTACAACTTATGAAAAGCTGGAAGCGATTTCGCTTGTTGTTGTGAAGAAGGACCAGTCGCGTCAGCCGTATGACAGAGGAAAGGTATTAAAGGGAATAATAACAGCCTGCGAGAAGCGTCCTATTTCATTGGCTCAGATGGAAAAGGTTGCAGACGATATCGAGAGTGAGCTTTATCAGTCCATGACGCGTGAATTTGACAGCACGCTTATAGGTGAAAAGGTCATGGAAAAGCTGAAAAAGCTTGACGAGGTTGCGTATGTGCGTTTTGCGTCTGTGTATAAAAGCTTTGATGATATAGAAACCTTTATGGCAGAGCTGCAGGGACTTATAAATGACAGATAATTTGAAAATAGATTTACACACACATTCCACCGCGTCAGACGGTACATTTTCTCCGCGCGAGGTGGCAAAAAAAGCAAAGGAAGCGGGGCTTAGCGCGATTGCGCTGACCGACCATGACACAACGGCGGGAATTGGAGAGTTTCTCCTGTCTTGCCGTGAATCGGGAATTGAGGGAATAGCCGGTGTGGAGATAAGCGCCAAATTCCGTACGGAAATGCACATTATCGGACTTTTCATTGACGAAAAGAACGAGGAATTTGCAGAAAAGCTTGAAAGATTGAGAAATGCCCGTGAGATAAGAAACCGAGAAGTATTAAAACTTCTTGAAAAGAACGGTTTTGATATTACGGAAACGGATATAGTATCACAAAAGGACGGCGCAACGCTCCGCAACACAGGCAGGGCGCATATTGCGCGCGCAATGGTGAACAAGGGTTATGTGAAAACCACTGACGAAGCCTTTGTAAACTATCTGAAAAAGGGCAACAGCTGTTATGTTGAGCGGATAACGTATTCGCCCGAGGAAAGCATAAAAATGATAAAAGCGGCGGGCGGATGTGCAATTCTTGCGCATCCTGTGTATATAACAGAGGATTATGACGAGCTGTATAAGCTGTTAAGCGAGCTTAAATCCTATGGACTGGACGGAATAGAATGTTATTACAACTGCTACACGGAGAAATTTTCACATACGTGTGAGGAAATATGTAATAAGCTGGCATTGGTAAAGTCAGGCGGCAGTGATTTTCACGGAGCGAATAAGCCTGATATAGCGCTGGGCAGTGTATCCGCAGGATATGTGCCGTACAGCGTATTGCGTAAGATTAAGGAGCAAAGGGGTCTATAGGGTGTACCGTAGACCCTTTTTATATGAAAGGATTGATACAAATGGAAAGAACCATAGCGGCAATATCGACGCCTGTGGGCATGGGAGGAATAGCAGTTATACGTGTAAGCGGCTTTGACGCTGTGAGAATAGCGGACAAGGTGTTTTATGGTAAAGAAAAATTATCTGATTGTGCAACACATACAGTCCATTACGGCTTTATAAAGAACGAGCGCGGCGAAAAGGTTGACGAGGTGCTTGCAACCGTCATGCGCGCGCCGAAAACTTTTACACGCGAGGACGTTGTTGAAATCAGCACCCACGGCGGCATGACCGCTTCAAGAGCAGTTCTTGACGCGCTTATCCGCGCAGGCGCGTATGCGGCGGAGCCGGGCGAGTTTACAAAGCGCGCGTTTTTGAACGGCAGAATTGACCTGTCACAGGCAGAGGCTGTAATTGATATAATCAACTC
>CAMCPC010000179.1 GCA_945876665.1 uncultured Oscillospiraceae bacterium | reverse complement strand
TTTTATCCGCCCTTATACATATACCGCAGATTTCGCCGCTGTCGGAATTTATTCCGCTCGGTACGTCCACCGCCATTGTATATTTTGAATTTTCGTTTATCTCGTTTATTACATCGTAGCTTATGCCGCCGACCGTGCCGTGTATTCCCGTGCCGTAAATTGCGTCAATTATTATGTCATTGGAGCGGATAATATATTTCAGATTTTCCGTATCGGAAACAACGTCAATATTTACGTTCATTTTCTTAATAATATCGAAATTTATCTTCGCATCACCTTTAAATTCGTTTCCGCAAACAAGATAAACCGACACCTCCGCATACATATTATGCAGATGACGCGCAATGGCAAAGCCGTCGCCGCCGTTATTTCCCTTGCCGCAGAAAACAGCGATACGTTTTCCGGTTAACTCTCCGAAATCCTTTTTCAGTTCATTTACGCACGCTATGGCGGCATTTTCCATAAGCACTATGCTTGGTATACCGCCTATTTCACTTGCCGCCTTGTCAACAGCTCTCATTTGTGAAGCAAAACACGCTTTCATATACAAGTCCTTTCCAAAAATCGTTCAGATTGCCGATTTGCAGCCGACGGTGCCGTACGCTTTGTACTGCCCTCGGCAAAAATCGGTAAGCCGGGCGATTTTTAATTCTCCAAAATGTGAATATTCCGCGGATTAAACTTTTTTGCTGAGCTTATCATCTTATATGTAGGCTGAAACAGCACTCTTACTCTTTGATTATCCTGCGTAAAATCGGCAAAATAAATATTACCGCCGTTTTTATCTCCGACAATATCATATGTTTTATCTACAGTCACATTCTTATAGTCGTGATTATGCTCGTTATCATCTATACTTGCACATATGGTTATTTCCTTAAAGTCAAAATCCACAATGTGCTTTCTGCCTTTCTTGGACATTATTTTATCCATATCCATTTCACTGTTCGTAAGGATATACTCATATTCAACATTCTGCATACTGATAATCAGATATGCGCCGTACCACAAAAGTGCAATCAGCACAAGCCCTATACTGAACGCAAATGAACCATACTGTGTTCCCGCAAGCACAAACGCTGCCGCATAAATGGCAAGAAGCATAGCGCCGGATAAAACAATCCCTGCTGCTATTACAGTGGCAATTATCGCCTTTTGTCCGCCTGTTTTTCTTTTCTTTATCATATACTCCAGATATATATCTTCCATCATGATTATCTTACCTCCATAGCTTTAAGTTTTTCGTAAAGATTTTTAAGCGCCCTGCCTCTGTGGCTGACGCTGTTTTTTTCCTCATCACTGCTCTCGGCAAAGGTTTTACCAAGCTCCTCCGAAAAGAATATAGGGTCATAGCCGAAGCCGTTTTCTCCGTGAGGCTCATGCGTTATATGTCCCTTAACCTCACCCGAAGCCGTCACCTCCGTGCCGTCAGGAAATATAAACGCAACCGCTGTCACAAACTTTGCTTTTCTGTTTTCACTGTCGCCTATTTCCGTGAGCATTTTATTTATTCTGTCGCTGTCTGTTGCGTTATCACCCGCATATCTTGCACTTCGCACCCCCGGCGCTCCGCCGAGTGCATCAACGCATATTCCCGAATCGTCCGCAAGTATGGGATAATCACAAAGCATTGCAACCGCTCTCGCCTTTATAAGCGCGTTCCTTTCAAACGTATCGCCTGTTTCCTCTGCGTCAACCTCTATGCCCATTTCCTGCTGTGATACTATCTCAATATCAAGCGGTGACAATATTTCCTGCATTTCTTTAATTTTACCCTTGTTTTTTGTTGCAGCTATTACCTTCATATAAGCACTGCCTCCGTAATTCATTATTTATTATATCGGTCATTTTTTATTACCTGATTTTCTTGCATTCAAGATAAAATCTCTTGTCTGCCGCCTCACCCATTGAGAATGTCTTTCTCGGAAGTGAGCCGTCCTTTATAACCGTTGTGAACAGGTCATTTTTCTCCATCGAATCCACCATAAAGCCTATGGTGTTTTCTTCCTTTGCAAGATTTCTCACAACGTCACTGCCGTGTATGTAGTCTATTCTGCCGCCGTTTTCGGCAAGGTACTTGTCAAGGAATTTCTGCAGTGTTCCCACAGGCAGATTTGAGTCCGTTTCCGTTATGTAAATACTTCCCTCTGTTCCCTGATATGTATAGTCAATCCTCTGACCGCCGTTGTCGGTGTATGACGCGTTATAGTGACCAACAAGCGCGTCAAGCAGCTTTTTCGGCTCTGTATCGAATATCACGCGCTGTATCGGCTCAAATTCAAGAGTTTCGTCATGTATGTTCATCAGCTCCACAAGTGCATATCTTGCAGGGTGGGTTTTGATTTCTTCATCTGAAAGTCCCTTTTTAATCTCCTCCCAGCAGGTCTTAGCAGTCGCAAGAGAGTGGTTGCCGTCACCTGCAGCGAACATCAGCACACCCTTGTTCTTTACGCCGTATTTCGCCTCAAATGCGTCCTTGTCGCTCAGCTTTTCAAGGCTTGATAGTATCTCATTCTTTGACGTTTCATCAACGTTATAGCCTACGATATGTCCTGAATTTTTCATGAGGTCAAAGTCGTACAGCTTTTCAAAGCTGTCTGTCTTGCTTTCAAGCGGCTCTACAACGCTCTTTTCCCTGTCGTCTATAAGTATAAGAATATGCGGCGCTTCAAGGGGCGCATTCTTTCTTATGCGCTGTCTTGGCGGTATGCGCTCAATTATTGTTCCTTCAGTGGCGCGGATTTTTGACTGTGATCCCTTTGAAAAGTCGTATTCCTCAAGGTCAAGTCTGCCGACTATGCCATGACGCGTTTTGCCGTTCGGCTGTGTACGTTTTACATAAATAAACGTATCCTTTAATTCACGGAAAATGCCGTTTTGAAGATATTCCTCCATCGTTGCGTTTATCTTCTTTATGCGCTCGTCGCCGTCACCGTCCTCGAGGTACACCTCGGGGAATATTATATTAAGCGTTGACGGACTGTCACCGACGATATTTTTTACATCCTCCCAGTATTCTCTCTCGGAGGTGTACTGGTCGCACGCAACCACACTCCATTTTGTAAAATCAACATTCTGCGGTATCAGTATATCCGCTGTCTGAAATATTGCCATTATTCTTCCCCCTTTATGATGTTCGTAAATTCACACTCTGTCACACGCTGCACGTCCTGCGGCGATAATATAAGCGTGCAGCCGCACTTGCCGCCGCTTATGGCGATTGTGTCAAAGGTCAGCGCGCTTTCATGGATATACGTGGGGTATTTCTTCTTCATGCCCACAGGCGACACGCCGCCGCGGATATATCCCGTAAGTGCAAGCAATTCTTTTACATGTATCATTTCAACCTTTTTATTGCCCGAAACCTTTGCAAGCTTTTTTAAATCTACCTCTTCCTTTACAGGTATGCAGCTTACCATAATCCCTGTCTTGTCGCCTCTCGCCACAAGCGTTTTAAAGGATTTTTCGGGCGGTATTCCTGTAAGCTCCGCTATTGCTTCGCCGAAATGGTCGCCCACCTCGTCCGCTTCATATTCGACTGTTTCAAATTTGACCTTCGCCGCCTGTAAAAGGCGCATTGCGTTGGTTACGTTTTTCTTTTCCTTTGCCATGATTTCTCCTTATTTCAGTTCAACAATCGTAACACCGTCCTCGCCCTCTCCATATCTTCCGTTACGGTAGGACTTCACATATCGG
>CAMCPC010000178.1 GCA_945876665.1 uncultured Oscillospiraceae bacterium | reverse complement strand
ACATTATGTCGACAGACTCAAAAGCGGCATGGCCGCTTTTTTTATTTGCCTGATTTGTTAAGGCTCTTAAAATACTCATTCGTTTCCTTGGCAATAACGCCGCTGAGTGCAATCAATGCTATTACATTCGGAATTGCCATGAGTCCATTGAATATATCAGCAATTGTCCATACGGCCGATACTGTAAGATACGGACCGATAAATACCGCAATAACATACAGCCATCTGTACACCTTAACCACCGTCTTATTTCTGTTGGCAAGATATTCAAGACATCTCTCGCTGTAATAGTCCCAGCCAAGAATTGTCGTAAACGCAAAGAATGCAAGGCATATCATAAGCACAAACGAAGATACCACACTCGGGAACGGCAGTCCGCTCTGAAACGCATCTGTTGTTATTGCAACACCCTCAAGACCTTCCTTTGCCCATGAACCTGCTATTACTATAGACAATCCTGTCATAGTACAAATAACGATTGTATCTATAAAAGTACCTGTCATTGATACAAGTCCCTGACGCACTGTGTCCTTCGTCTTTGCCGCCGCAGCCGCAATAGGAGCGCTACCAAGACCTGCTTCATTTGAGAAAATACCTCTTGCAACACCGTTCTGCATTGCCGCCATCATTGCGCCAAGCACACCGCCTGCCATCGCGCGCACACCTGATATTCCGTCACCAAAGCCAAATGCACCCTGCACAACCTGACCCAACGCACCCGGAATTTTTGTTATGTTGCAGGCAAGAAGCAATACTGCAAACAACACGTAAAGAACTGCCATAAACGGAACTATTACCTGAGATACTTTTGAAATTCTCTTTATACCGCCGATAATAACAAGCGCGGTACATAAAGTGACTATAATACCTACAATCACAACAACCCACGATATGTCACGTCCGAAAAGATTTATCGCCCATGAAGTATTCGGGTCAAAGAAGTTGGTAACTGCACTTGCAATTCCGTTCACCTGCGTAAACGTACCTATACCCATAAGTCCTACGCATACTCCGAAAAACGCAAAAATCTTTGCAAGCCACTTCCATTTCTTTCCCATACCTTTTTCTATGTAATAGAAAGGTCCTCCGAGAACATGTCCCTCATCATCAATAGTACGGTACTTTATTGCAAGGAAGCCTTCTGCATATTTGGTCGCCATTCCGAAAAATGCCGCAACAATCATCCAGAACAAAGCGCCCGGACCGCCTGCCGCAATGGCTGTGGCAACACCTACAATGTTTCCTGTACCGATAGTGGCTGAAAGCGCAGTACACAATGCGCCAAAGCTGGTAACTTCACCTTCTCCGCCTTCCTCATTTTTAACCATGAATTTCAGCGCCTTGCCGAGGTGTCTTACCTGAAGACCTCTTACTCTGATTGTAAGATAAATACCTGTAAGAATTATCAGCAAAATCAAAGGTATTCCCCATACAAAATCATCTACAGCGCCCAAGACATTATTCATTGTTTCAAAAATCTTTTCTGCTTTCATCCTTTAATCAATCCTTTTCTAAAAAAATACTTTAAAAGTTTATCACACATCTCAAAATATGTCAATATCTGATATTTTGAAATAAAAAAACAGGCAGACCTCCGTCTGCCTGAAGATTTCTATGAAAAACTGTCCGAAAGACAATTATTCATGCGGACTGAGCATTGTAATCAGCCGTTCTGATGCTTTGCAAAGCATTCACTGCAATATACAGGCTTGTCATTTCTCGGCTCAAAAGGAACCTTGTCAACCTTGCCGCATTCTGCGCATACTATCTCAAACATCTCCTTGTTCTGACGCATGCTGTTCTTTCTTGCCTGACGGCAATCCTTGCAGCGAAGCGGTTCATTTTCAAATCCCTTTTCTGCATAAAATTCCTGTTCGCCCGCGGTGAAAATGAATTCCTTGCCGCAGTCCTTACATACTAAAGTCTTGTCCTCGTACATTTTTTACCTCACTTTGGTCCTGTTTGTTGTTTTCCTTCAATAAAATATCAGCTTCCGTCACGCAAAGCATTCTCAAGCTTTTTCTTGATACGCTGTATGGCGTTATCCACTGCCTTGGTATCCTTTCCAAGCTTCGCGGCTATCTCGCTGTAGGATAGTCCCTCCAGATAGCACACCAGCACTTCCGTTTCAAGCTTGCTGAGTACCTTATTGATTTTATACTCCATACCGTCAACCCTCTCGCGGTCAATTAATATGGCTTCGGGATCCTGAAGCTCATTGAATGCCATGACGTCAAGCAGGGTTGTATCGCTGTCATCGTCATAAGTATTCTTATCAAGTGATACATAAGAGTTTAAGGGCTGATGCTTTTTTCTTGACGCTGCCTTGACGGCGGTTATGATGTGACGCGTGACACATACTCCGGCAAAAACCTTGAAGAACGGAAACCTGTCGGCGTCAAAGTCCTTCACTGCTTTATAAAGACCTATAAAGCCCTCCTGTATGATGTCATCATCATCCGCACCCGCAAGAAAATACGGCTTTGACTTGGAATAAACAAGATTTTTATATCTCGACAATATTGCTTCAAGCGCTTCATCGTCACCGCTCTGCGCGATTCTTACAAGCTGCTCATCCGTTAAATTCTCAAGATTTCTCTCACTCATTGCCAACACCGTCGCATTTTTCCCTTTTTGATATAAGTACAAGTCGTAGTATATCATGTAAAATTGTAATTGTCAAGCAAATTTTGTAATTTTTAACAAATCCCCATTTTTCTTCGACAGTTTTATTCTACATATTACACAATCCTACTTATTCCGACAAAAAAAGCCGCCGGAAAATCTCCAACGGCTTTGATATTATCAGCAATAATTATCTTTATATGACGCAATACAGTTCTTTATAATTTCCCTTGCCTCCTCAGGGCCAAGCACCTCATTTACAACCGTTTCCTTGCCCTCAAGCGACTTATACACTCTGAAGAAATGCGATATTTCATCAAAGGTATGCTTCGGAAGCTGTGAAATATCCGTATAGCTTGCATATGACGGGTCATTGAACGGAATTGCTATAATCTTTTCGTCTACCTGGTCATCGTCAATCATCTTCATAACGCCAATCGGATAACACTCAACAAGCGTCATGGGAACAATAGACTCCTGACAAAGCACAAGCACGTCAAGCGGGTCATTGTCCGCCGCAAAGGTGCGCGGAATAAATCCGTAATTTGCAGGATAATGAGTGGAAGTATACAGTACACGGTCAAGGCGCAGAAGTCCCGTTTCCTTATCCATTTCGTACTTATTCTTCACGCCCTTTGGTATTTCGATAACCGCCATAAATCTATCAGGCGAAATTCTTTTCGGACTTATATCATGCCATATATTTGACATCATTCATCTCCCCTTTTTTCTATTATGTTCATTTGCAAATTAAATATGTGACTGTATTATTACAGTTTTAGCATCCTGATCCCAGCCCACATAACATCCGAGCGATTCACCTATTGCCCTAAGCGGAACCATCGTTTTATCGTTCATAAGCTGCGCGGGAACGTCAAGCTCCTTGCGTTCACCGTTTACAAAATACTCCTTGCTGTTTATTGTCATGTTGATTGTCGTATCCTCAGTTGTGGCGGTAATTGTCTGTACTCCGTCTACCTCCTGCCAGTCAACCTCCGCTCCAAGCGCCTCGAATATTGTACGCATAGGAACAAGCGTTCTTCCTTCTATTATAACAGGGTCCTGTGTCGGGAACTG
>CAMCPC010000177.1 GCA_945876665.1 uncultured Oscillospiraceae bacterium | reverse complement strand
GAAATTATAGTTATATGTCTTTCGGGACGCGGTGACAAGGACGTTTATTCTGTTGCAAAGTATCTCGGCAAGGATGTAGAAGAAGCATGATGTATAAGGGATGTCGCATGACATCCCTTTCAAATACCGCAAATCAGTGCATCATTGAGAGTGTTGTATCAATAACAGAGCCTATGTTCTTGAAAATTCCTTCGGTCTTTTTGGCTATTTTATGACGGTCACGGTCAGACATAGGGTCTGTTATCATGGTGACAGCCGCGCCTACAACAAGTCCTGTTGCCATGCCCTTTAAAAATCCCGGCATCTTGTGCATTTTCATTTACCTCCTTGTTTTAATTTTCACTAATATTATCTGACAAAAAACGACCTTTAAAACAGAGAAATAATGAGGAAATGTGAAGAAAAAAGCATTGTAAAGAAAATTTAACAAAATTTGATGTTGACGAAATCTGAATAGTGGTATACTATATAGATAATGGAATCAGTGTAGGATTTTTTTGGAAAATGTTTGAAAAGAAAGGATGGTAATAATTATGGCAAATATAAAACCATTCAGAGGATATAGATATAATTCAGAAAAAATAGAAAATCTTGGCTCGGTAGTTTCACCGCCTTATTATAACATGAATAAAGAGGATAAGGACGTGCTTTATGAAAATAGCAGATATAATTCGGTGCGTCTGTTTTCGGGCAAAAAATTTGACGAGGATACAAAGGAAGAAAATACCTTTACAAGAGCTAAGGAATGCCTTGATAAGTGGATAGAAGAAGATATACTTGTGCGTGATGATGAGCCAGTTATATATATGTATGAACAGACTATTGACATGGGCGGAACGCTGTATTCAAATACAAGCTTTGTTGCATTGGTAGAGCTTGAGGATATAGGAAGCGGCGTTATACTGCCGTGTGAAAAACCGCATGAGGTTTCCTTAAATGACCGTTATGAGCTGCTTGCCGCAACAAATGCGGATATAAGTATGATAAGCTGTCTTTACATGGAACAGGAAAAGGATTTATTTAATCTTATGAACGAGCTTCATGAGGAAAAGCCTGACGTGGAATTTTCATCGGGAGATAAGGTTGGCGAAAACGTACAGCAGAGATTATGGAAAATATCATATAAGCCGACTATTGATTTTATAGTTGAGCGTTTCAAGGATATGCCGCTTTATATAACTGACGGACAGACGAGATATGAAACCTGTCTGAAGTACAGAAATTATATGAAGGCGAATAATCCCAATCATACAGGCAACGAGCCGTACAACTTTATGATGATGTCGCTGTCAAATTCGAATTCGGACGGACTTGTTTCACTTCCTGTACACAGGGGAGTCAAGACACCGAGAAAACTCAGCGAGTCTATGTTTATTGCAAATGCTCAGGACCATTTCAAGGTTGAAAAGATAATCGTTGATTCAAATGACGAGGAATTTGTGCAGACTATGGTAAGGCAGATTGCTACCGTAAAGTCTGAAACGAGGATTGCTGCTTACTGCGGAGGAAATTATTTCTACAGAATGGTACTTCAGGATGACGATTACATCAAAAAAGAGGTTTATCCTGAAATGTCAAAGGAATACTGCCATCTTGATATTGTGGCACTTAATAAGCTTATAATTGAAGATGTACTGCGGGTAGGCGAGGAAATATATGAGGAGTTTGTAACTCCTACAAGAAGCTATAATGCCTGCTACAGAGGTGTTAAAGACGGAGAGTATGACATAATGTTCATTCTGAACCCTGTTAAGGTAGAACAGATAAAAAATATAACCGCCGTAGGTGAAAGACTTCCGGAAATGACTGTAAGTGTTTATCCGAAGCCGTCCGTAGGTGTTATAATTAACGTAAAAGACGAATAAATTAAAAAAATGCTTGACAAGCCATGAATATTATGGTATTATGTCTTAGTGACCGCATAGAATAGGTCTTAAAACTGCACAGCAGTGCCTACGATAGCGTGTCCTCATAAATATAAGAGGAGGTGTTTTAGATGTACGCAATAATCGTAACAGGCGGTAAGCAGTACAAGGTAAGCGAGGGTGATACACTTTTCGTTGAGAAGATTGAAGCTGAAGAAGGTTCAGCAGTAACATTCGATCAGGTACTTTTAGCCGGCGAGGGTGAAGACGTAAAGGTTGGCGCTCCTACAGTTGAAGGCGCAACAGTTGAAGCTAAGGTTCTTAAGAACGGTAAGGCTAAGAAGATTTACGTTTTCAAGATGAAGAGAAAGAAGAACGAGCGTAAGAAGAAGGGTCACAGACAGCCTTTCACAAAGGTAGAAATCACAAAGATTAATGCCTAATTTACGCATAACCACTTAATTGTAGAGATAGTGAGGTGTTTTAAATGGCTCATAAGAAAGGTATGGGTAGTACAAAAAACGGTCGTGACAGTGAGTCTAAAAGACTTGGTGCAAAGAGAGCAGACGGTCAGTTCGTTCTTGCAGGCAACATTCTTGTTAGACAGAGAGGAACAAAGATTCATCCGGGAAATAATGTAGGAATCGGCAGTGACGATACATTGTTCTCACTAATCGACGGTAGAGTTAAGTTTGAAAGAAAGGGCAGAGATAAGACACAGTGCAGTGTCTATGCCGACTAATTCTGATTAATTCTGAATTTACGGGCTGTTTTGAAGTACATAAAAGTATTTCAAAGCAGCCTTTTTGCATAAGGAAACTTTCTTAAAAGGAGTAAAACACATGTTTATAGATAAGGCTAAAATATTTATAAAGGCAGGCAAGGGCGGCAACGGCGCAATATCCTTTCACCGTGAAAAGTACGTAGCCGCGGGCGGTCCGGACGGCGGTGACGGCGGCAAGGGCGGCAATGTCATATTCAAGGTGGAGCTTGGCATGACAACGCTTATGGATTTTAAATATAAAAGAAAGTACGCCGCAGAAAACGGCGCAGACGGCGCAGGCAAGCGCCAGAAGGGAAAAAAGGGCGAGGACATTATAATAAAGGTGCCGCAGGGAACAGTAGTGCGTGACGCGGAGAGTAACCGCATAATTGCTGACCTGTCCGATCCCGAAAAAGAGGTCGTGCTTGCGAATGGCGGCAACGGCGGCTGGGGCAATGCACATTTTGCAACAGCTATACGTCAGACCCCGAACTTTGCGAAGAACGGTCAAGCAGGTGATGAAAGAGAGATATTTCTTGAATTGAAGCTGCTTGCGGACGTGGGACTTGTTGGATTTCCGAATGTAGGCAAATCAACACTTCTGTCCATGACCACAAAGGCTGACCCGAAGATTGCAAACTACCATTTCACAACTCTTGAGCCTAATCTTGGCGTTGTGGATTTGGGCGACCACAGAAGCTTTGTTCTTGCGGATATTCCCGGAATAATCGAGGGCGCAAGCGAGGGAGTCGGTCTTGGACATGAGTTTTTAAGACATATTGAGCGTACAAGGATTTTGATACACGTTGTGGACGTGTCGGGAATTGAAGGCAGAAACCCAATTGAGGATTTTGATATAATAAATTCCGAGCTGTCAAAGTACGACATGGCTCTTGAGGAAAGACCGCAGATTGTGGCGGCTAATAAGACTGATATTATACAGGACATGGACGCGTATAACGAATTTCTTGCTGAAATGAAAAAACGCGGTATTGAGGTGTTTGAGATTTCCGCAGCGACAAATAAGGGCGTAAGCGAGCTTATGAACAGAACCTATGAGGAATTATCAAAATTACCTCCGATTGCAATTTTTGAGCCTGAAATGGATATTGA
>CAMCPC010000176.1 GCA_945876665.1 uncultured Oscillospiraceae bacterium | reverse complement strand
ACTGTTATGGAGCTTATGGTGGACGCGCAGATGTACGATAAAATAAGGGAGTATATAATGTAGAATGTCAAAAAAGGACGTATACAAAACCGTGAAGGAGCAGTCACAGTCGCTGCTCATTGAAAAAAAATCAAAATTTATTGCAAACGTAAAGCCTGTGGACAATGAGGAGGACGCGATTGCGTTCCTTAATGAAATGCGTTCAAAGTATTCGGACGCGACGCACAATGTTTACGCATACGTCATTGACGAAAACAACATTTTCCGATACAGCGACGACGGCGAGCCGTCGGGAACGGCGGGTATGCCCGTGCTTGACGCAATAAGGAAACAGGAAATAGTTGATGTTGTGGTCGTGGTGACGCGTTATTTCGGCGGAACGCTTTTAGGAACGGGCGGTCTTGTACATACCTACGGCGCATCGGCAAAGCAGGGACTTATCGCGTCAAAAATTGTGAAAAGACAGCTTTGCGATATAGTTTCCGTAAAGGTAGACTACACGCTTTTGGGAAAATTACAGCATGAAATTGCGACAAATGGCTATATGCTTGAGGATACGATTTATGAGGACGAGGTTACGTTTATAATATCATGCCCGATAGATACCACCGAAAGGGTTATTGCGGATATTACGAACATGACGAACGCGCGCGCGGCGTGTGAGAAAATCGACAGAAAATATGTGGATGCGGAGGCGATTGAGGAATGAAAAAGGTACTTAAGGTTATAGGTGTACTTGCTCTGGCGTGCGTTATGGCTGCGGGCGGTTACATAGCGGGACAGCGGGTACAGATAAGCAGTGTTATATCTGCTATGCCCAAAAAAACAATTGAAAAACCAATTGAAAGCGCGAAGCCGGATTCTTCCGAAACACATGCGGAGGAACTACCGGTGCAAAATGAAAAAATCCCTATGAGCGCGGAGGAAACGCGCGTTATATCAAAGACGGACAAATCCGCTGTGGACGAGAGCTGGTCGGTGGTTGAAAACACCTCAAACACAACCGACAACGGAGCGCTAACGCTCTACACCTCAGCGCAAAAGGAGGGCGGCGAATTTATATGGGACGACAGTCAGAAGTGGGTTGTGGAAATATCCGACGGCAACGGCGGATACTATACGCTCTATGACCAGCTTGTAAGTAACGGAAACGTGTATTACGAAATTGTCCAAAAGGAAAACGGCGACAAAATTATCAATGTATATACAATGTCGGGCGCGGGAACAACAATAAAGCAGTATACCCGCACTGACACCGGTTATACAGAAAAAACGGTGTACAATTCGGGAGTTGTGAACAGATTGTTTTCGACAGTACCGATATACAGATAGGAGGAATTACAAATGGAAATCGAATTAACAAGTGCAAATTATGAGGGCGAAGTATTGAAGTCTAATATACCTGTATTGGTAGACTTCTGGGCGTCATGGTGTGGGCCGTGCAAAATGGTAGCGCCGATAATTGCTCAATTAGCTGAGGAATATGCGGGCAAGGTAAAGGTCTGCAAGGTGAACGTTGACGATGAGGGCGCGATAGCTGCACAGAATGCGATAGTGTCAATACCGACGGTTATTCTGTTCGTGGACGGCAAGCCTGTAAAGAAGCTTATAGGCGCACACGCGATTGATGATTATGAGGACGCTATAGACGAATTGCTGTAAAAAATCTCACCCTTTTCCAATGCTTGAAGTATAAGCATACGTCAGAGCATTGTAAAAAGACAATCCGCTTGCTTATTTTTCACATCATGATTATATAAGTAAATATTCATATTGCTGTATAATTATTCAGATATACGAATAATTATACAGCAATTTTTAATTAATTTAACTTTTTGGAAAAAAATACTTGCATTTTTATTCAGATGGTAGTATAATCAGTAAAGTATTTTGATATTAGGGAGATAAGATAATGTTAGAAGAAATTATACAGCTTGATAAAAAGTATTATATGAATACATTCGGCGACAGGCTGCCCGTATGCTTTGAAAAGGGCGAAGGGCTGAAGCTGATTGACGATAAGGGAAATACATATTATGATTTTTTGGGTGGTATTGCTGTAAATGCGTTAGGTCACGGACACAAGGATTTTATAGCGGCGCTGAAAAATCAGCTTGATAAGGTTATACACACATCAAGTCTTTATTACATAGAAAATCAGGCGAAGCTGGCGCAGAAATTAGCCGAAAGCACCTGTGCCGAAAAGGTGTTTTTTGCAAACAGCGGCGCGGAGGCGAACGAGGGCGCGTTTAAGCTTGCGAGAAAATATTTTTACAAGCAAGGCGTTGAAAAATATGAGATAATCACGCTTGACAAGTCTTTCCACGGCAGAACGCTTGCCACTGTTGCGGCGACGGGACAGGAAAAGTACCAAAAACCATACAGACCGCTTACACCCGGCTTTAAGCAGGTAGAGCCAAATAATTTTGAGGCTGTGGAAAATGCCGTTACGGATAAGACGGCGGCAATTATGATAGAGCTTATTCAGGGCGAGAGCGGAGTTCACCCGATGGATAAGGAATACGTGCAGAAGCTGAGAAAGCTTTGCGACGAAAAGGATATTATTCTTATCTTTGACGAGGTGCAGACAGGTATGGGCAGAACGGGACACCTGTTCGCACATCAGATGTACGGCATTGAGCCTGATATATTTACCTCTGCTAAGGCGCTTGGCGGCGGAATACCAATCGGCGCTGTGTGCGCGGGCAAAAAGGTGGCTGACACTTTTGAGCCGGGCGACCACGGAACGACATTCGGCGGAAATCCGTTTGCGACCGCGGCAGGACTTGCGGTGTTCGATATATACGAAAAGGAACACCTTGTTGAAAATGCGGCAAAGATGGGCGAGTATTTCGAGGAAAAGCTTAACGCGCTAAAGGATAAATATGCGGATAAGATTACGGACGTGAGATGTGCCGGACTTCTTATCGGAATACAGATTAAGGACGATATTGCAAAGGCTGTATTTAACAAGCTGTTTGAAAGCGGTATTCTTACGAGCCTTTGCGGCGGAAACACTATAAGAATTGCGCCGCCGCTTATTATAAAGGAAAATGATGTTGACTTATTTGTAAACGAACTGGAAAATGTATTAAAGGAGATATAACAATGAAAGACTTAATAAGCTTACACGATTTAACGGCAGAGGAAGTAAAATCACTTCTTGAGCTTGGAATAAAGCTGAAAGCGGAGCAGAAAGCAGGAATAGAGCATCACATTTTAAAGGGCAAGACGCTTGGTATGATATTTTCAAAGTCATCAACACGCACAAGAGTTTCCTTTGAAGTGGGAATGACGCAGCTTGGCGGTTATCCGCTGTTCCTTTCGTCAAATGATATTCAGCTTGGCAGAGGCGAAACAATTTACGATACCGCAAAGGTGCTTGAAAGAATGCTTGACGGTATAATGATTCGTACATTTTCGCATCAGGATGTGCTTGATTTGGCGGAGTATGCGAATATCCCTGTTATAAATGCGCTTACAGATTTGCTTCACCCCTGTCAGGTGCTTGCCGACCTTATGACGGCTTACGAGCATAAGGGCAAGATAGAGGGACTTAAGCTTGCGTATATCGGCGATGGCAACAACATGGCTCATTCGCTTATGTACGGCTGCGCAAAGGCAGGTCTTGACTGCGCAATAGCTACACCTGATGATTATCAGTGTGACGCAGAAGTTGTGGCGAATGCAAAGGACGATTTCAAGAAGTCGGGCAGAGAGCTTATACTTACAAATGACCCTGTTGAG
>CAMCPC010000175.1 GCA_945876665.1 uncultured Oscillospiraceae bacterium | reverse complement strand
CCATAGGCGCAACCCTCTTCCCGCACAAGGAGGAGGAAATATGAAGCTTATATCATTAATGGCGGTAATGGCTGTTGTGACGTACGTCATACGCGCACTGCCCATAACCATTTTCCGCAAAGAAATAAAATCAAAATGGCTGAAATCATTTCTGTATTACATACCATACGCGGTGCTGGGCGCTATGACCTTCCCTGCCATATTCTTTTCGACAGGTTCTGTTTTGTCCGCCTCGCTCGGTCTTATAGGCGCGCTTCTTATGGCGTTCTTCGACAAGGGACTTATGCCGGCGGCTGTAGTTTCGGTGATTATAGCCTACATATGCGGATTTTTTATGTAATATGCAAATATTTTTGACCGTATATATTATATATGAAAGAAAGGAATGATTACATGAATTATGACATTGACTACCTTAATCTGCTCGCGCAGCAGTATCCAACGGTTAAATCTGCGTCCACGGAAATTATACGACTGCAGTCACGGCAGAAGCTCCCCAAGCTTACCGAACACTTTATGAGCGACATTCACGGTGAATATGAATCATTCCTGCATATTCTCAAAAATGCTTCGGGAGTTATAAAGGACAAGATTACAACCATCTACGGACGCACCCTGTCTGAGCATGACAGGCAGATACTTGCCACACTTATTTACTATCCTGAGCAGAAGCTTGAAATCATCAAGGCGGAGGTCGAGGATATAAATGACTGGTACAAAATTACACTATACCGCCTTATTGAGATATGCCGCGTGGTCGCGTCAAAGTACACGCGTGCGAAAATACGCGAATTTCTGCCCGAGGCGTTTGGCTCTACCATTGACGAGCTTATACACGCCAACACCGACTACGGCTCTGACAAGGCGAATTATTATAATGAAACAATTTCAACAATAGTCGAGCTTGGTCAGGCAGATGATTTCATCGTTGAAATTTCAACACTTATACAGACTCTTGCAATCGGCAGACTTCATATTATCGGTGACATATTTGACCGTGGTCCGAGAGCGGATATTATTCTCGATACACTCCTCAACTACCACAGTCTTGATATTCAGTGGGGCAATCACGATGTGCAGTGGATGGGTGCAGCGGCAGGCTCGCTTGCGTGCATCGCAAACGTGCTGGCAATCTCCACCAAGTATTCAAACTTCGACTGCTTAGAGGACGGCTACGGCATAAATATGCGTCCGCTGACGGTGTTTGCACTTGAAACATATGCGGACGACCCTTGTGAATGCTTTATTCCCCGCAACCCGAATATGGTGCGCATTTCACAGCACGATGAAAATTTCTGGGCAAAGGTACATAAGGCAATTTCAATTATTCAGTTCAAGCTTGAAGGACAGATTATATTGCGCCGTCCCGAATTCAACATGGACAATCATCTCATGCTTGATAAAATCAATTACAAGGACGGCACTGTTACACTTGAGGGTAAGACATACAAATTAAAGGATACGAACTTCCCCACCATTGACCCCGAAAATCCATTTGAGCTTACGGCTGAGGAAAGCGAGCTTATGGAGCTTCTGCGCACATCATTTCTGCGCAGTGAAAAGCTTCAGCGTCATGTGCGTTTCCTTTATGAAAAAGGAAGTATTTACCTTGCATACAATAACAATCTGCTGTATCATGGCTGTATACCCATGAACAGTGACGGCACCTTTAAGGAGGTGACTCTTGCAGGAGAAAAGGTCAGCGGCAAATCACTCATGGACAAAGCGGAACAGCTTGCGCGCGACGGCTATTTTGCCAAAAACGGCAGCAACGAAAAGGAATATGGCAAGGATTTTCTGTGGTTTTTGTGGTGCGGCTGCTATTCACCCGTTTACGGCAAGAACAAAATGACCTCCTTTGAAAGATACTTCATTGACGATGAAAGCACATGGGTGGAAATCAAGGACGAATATTACCGTCTTGTTGAAAAAGCCTCTGTATGCGACAGAATTCTTAAGGAATTCAACATTGACAGCAAGGCATTCTCGCATATAATAAACGGTCATGTGCCTGTCAAGATAAAGAAGGGCGAAAGTCCGATAAAGGCAGGCGGCAAGCTGCTCGTCATAGACGGCGGATTGTCAAGGGCATACCAGAAGGTCACTGGACTTGCGGGATATACGCTGCTGTTTAATTCACACGGACTTCTGCTGAGCGCACATGATGCCTTTGAGTCAATCGAAAGCGCTATAAAAGAAGAAAAAGATATTCATTCCACCCTTGACGTTGTGGAGCTTGCTCCGAACCGTCTATTGGTCGAGGACACCGACGCAGGTAAAGCGCAGTCGAAAAAAATATGCGACCTTAAAGCTCTTGTTGAGGCTTATCACATGGGCAAGGTAAAGCAATATTAACGAAAGGATTTTACAAATCATATGAATTACGAAAAAGAACCGCTTCATATAAGCACACCTGTGCCAAACGGCACATACGAGGTCACGGTTACAATATCAGCACATGAGGATATTACATTTACTATCCTGTCGCAGTCACGCCGTTTTATGGTACAGGACATTTCAATGAAAAAAGGTGAAAGCAAGGATTTTACCTTTAATGTGAGTGTGTGTGACTACCACAAGCGTGATGAGAATTACACAAAAGTAAACGGTGTTGAGCTTGATATAATGTGCGACGGCGACTTTACAGCCGTATCGGCTGTATCGCCCGTAAGTATCCCAACAATTTATATTGCCGGCGACTCAACCGTTACGGACCAGCCTGCCGAATATCCTTACAATCCGACTTCCACATACTGCGGATGGGGTCAGATGTTCCCTCAGTTTTTGAATACAGGCATTACCGTAGAAAACCATGCGCAGTCAGGTTCTACTACTGATGACTTCAAACAGATAAACTTCACCGCATTCTGCGACAAAATCAAGGAGGGAGATTTCCTTATCGTCGAGTTCGGCCACAACGACCAGAAAATTGAAACGCTTGATGCTTTTGGCGGATATACAGAAAATCTAAAATACTTCATTAACTTTGCGCGTGAAAAAGGCGCTGTACCAATAATTTCTTCGCCGATTAACAGAATTATTTTTCAGGAGGACGGAACGCTTCTTAATCTGCTCGGCGACTACAGAGAAGCCGTAAAAAGCGTATGCGAGGAAATGGACGTGCCTTTTATCGACCTGTGGACACGTACAACCGAATTTTTTGAAGCGGCAGGCGCGGTAAAAGCGTGGGACTATTTCTGGGGAAACGGCACTGACCGCGACTATACCCACACAAATGACATCGGCGGCAATATAGTTGCGCGTTTTGCGGCAGATGAAATTATTAAAAACAACGTAACTCCGATTGCCGACTTGATTAAAAAGGATATGATTGAGGTGGCTATGCCCGAAAAAGACACGAATGCAAAGCCTTTGAACACAAAAGAAATAGAGCATCTCAAAACTATAGGTCTTGTAAATATTCCGAAAGCATCTCATCTTGCTGACCTTGACAAGGACATTACAAATATTTAAGAACAAAAAAAAGCTGACAAATCGTCAGCTTTTTTCGTTCTCGTATAATATACAGTAGGATTCATCAAAATCTTTTACACCGCGTTTTGCAATAAACGCCTTATCCAATCCGTCACCGCCCACATCCTCAGGTTTAAGAATATACATTCCTGTTTTTAGAATCAAGTTAGCTCCGGGATATTTTTTATTATATATATTGCAGAAACTCTTATTTATGTTTTCAATTTCTTCTATAAATTTACGATTATTATTTTCAATTCTTAATGCACTGATAAATATATCTGTACCGTCTATATGCGCATTTATACAC
>CAMCPC010000174.1 GCA_945876665.1 uncultured Oscillospiraceae bacterium | reverse complement strand
TTTTCAAACGCGAAAAGCCTGATGTTGTGCATACACACGCGAGTATGTCGGCGCGTATTGCGGCGAAGCAGGCAGGCGCAAAGGTTGTTTACACTCGTCACAGCGTATTCCCGCCGTCAAAGAGGATTTCAAAGGGAATTGGCAAGCTTATAAACGGAATGATAAACAACCACTATTCCGACAGTATAATCGCGGTTGCCGAAGCCGCAAAGGAAAATCTTACCGATACCGGTGTTAAGGAAAGCAAAATCAATGTTGTATTAAACGGAGTTGACGGACTTTCACCTGTTTCAACAGATGAATTGCGTATCACAAAGGAACGCTTTAATCTGCCTGACGGATATAAGGCGGTATCCATAGTGGCAAGGCTTGAGGATATAAAGGGGCATGACTACTTCATTGAAGCTGCGGATATGCTTCTCAGAAAAGGTCATAAGGTAAGATTTTATATTGCCGGAACAGGCTCTTATGAGGAGCATCTTAAGGAAAAGGTGAAAAAGCTGAACCGTCAGGAGCAGATTATATTTACAGGATTTATTTCCGATGTAGACAAGCTGATGAGCATAACGGATATTCAGGCAAATGCCTCATTCGGTACGGAGGCAACCTCTCTTGCGCTGCTTGAGGGCATGAGCCTTGGTATTCCGGCAGTTGTTTCGGATTTCGGCGGTAATCCGGGAGTTATAAAGGACGGCGAAAACGGATTTGTCGTACCGAAGCAGAACGCACAGGCTTTGGCTGATAAAATAGAGGAATTACTCACAGATGAAGAGCTTTATCGGAGTATGTCAGACGGGGCAAAGAAAATCTTTGCAAAAACCTTTACAGCCAAGGCAATGACAGAGCAGACAGAAGAAATATATCTTGATTTGATAAACAGATAAGGAGGACGTTTAAATGTCAGAAAAGAAAGCAAAATTTACGGTTATAGACGTAATAATAATGCTTATCGTGATTGCGGCAATAGCTGTGGGCGCGTATAAGATTCTTCCGTCAATAACAGGCGGAAGCAAACAGGAAAAAACTGAATTTACAATACTTGTGAAAGAGCAGGATCAAGGGTTTGCCGATGCGATTTCTGTCGGTGACAATGTAACGATAAGCCTTACGGAAAAGGACGGCGGAGTTGTTAAGGAGGTCAAGGCAGAACCGGCTGTAACTATGGCATACAACAGTATTGACGGCGTATATTCAAATGAAGTAATTGACGGCAAATGTGACGTGTATATAACGGTTGAGGCTGATACGGACGTATCCGACCTTGCTATAAAAACAGGCGGAACGGCAATAAAGGTTGGCGCGCAGGTTCCTATAAGAGGCAAGGGCTACGCATCTATGGGTTATGTTATAGGAATTAACGATTAAGGAGGGTCTGTACTGTGGATAAGAACGGAAAAATCAAAGGAAAAGTAAGTATTATAGATATTCTTGTTATAATTCTTATTGTTGTGGTAATAGTCGGAATAGCTGCAAGATACGGAAGCCGTGTGACAAATGCAGTAAAATCCGACAAGCAGTTTGAGTATGTTCTGAGAGTTGAGAATGTAAGAGAATATACAGTAAATGCTTTGCAGAAAATGGGTAAGACTACGGACAAAAAATCTGAAAAGGATTTGGGCGAAATAGTAGATGTAAAGGTTGAAAATGCCACGCAGCAGTCCATAACTGCTTCGGGTGAAGTTAAAACGCCCGAAACTCCCGGACGTTATACGTGTTATGTAACAATCAGGGCAACGGGAAAGGAATCAGATGACAATTATATCCTTGAAGACAGCACTGAATTGTCGGTCGGAAGAAATGTTGATTTGTATTCAAAGTATGTAAAGACTTCCGGAGACATAACGAGCGTAAAGGTAGTTGAATAAATAAGAAAAACGGGCATGTATTTTAAGGTACATGCTCTTTTTTTGTGCGGCGGAATATAATAAAAGAGAATAACATAATATGATTTTAGAGAGGATAGGTGCGATATGAATAAATTTGAAAAGCTTTTGAAGGATTTTGATGAAAATCAACTCAAAGAGATAAATAAGTTCTTAAATTCAGCGGACGGAAAAAGACTGAAAAACCATATCAATTCTTCTGATAAGGAACAGCTTATAAGAGAATTTTCGAAGCTTGACCAAAATGAGGTCAGAAAAAGAATGGCGGGATTAAGCGCGGCTGACCTCAGAAAAATAATGAAGAATTTATAAGAGGTGACAAAAATGGCAGACGCAATGGATACCTTAAAGAATATCCTCGGCGACGACGCGGAGGATAAAATCAAAAATGTTATGAGTTCGCTTTCTTCATCAGACAATGGAGAAGCCGCGGAAAGCTTTGATGCAGATAATCTCAGTCAGCTTATGCAGATTAAGGATATTATGCAGAGTGTGACTTCAAACAGGAATGATCCTCGGACAAATCTTTTGCTGTCGCTAAAGCCTTATATGCGGAGCAATAGACAAAAATCAATAGATTCAGCCGTAAAGCTGCTCGGACTTACCAATCTGACGAAGCTGTTTAAAAAATAATTATTCCTTTGGAGGTGGCGTGATGTATAGAACGTACAGCTATAAAGATATGCCTGAGCCTGTGATGAGGCACAGGGAGGAAAAAAGAGAAATAAGTCCTCCGCCGCCTCCGCCTCAAAAAAGAGAAGAAAAAAAGGATGGTATATTCGGCGGAATATTTGATAACATAGAAACTGACGATATAATACTTATAGTAGTTGCGCTTGTGCTGCTTATAGATGATTGTGATGATAAGCTGTTGCTTCTGGCATTGGCGTTCATTTTTTTTTCTGAGTGGTTTTAGTGTATAATTATGGAACAAATGAAAATACTAAGAAAAAAAGAAAGGAAGATGATGATGGACTTCAAGACGAGCGAAACTCATAAAAATCTTATGCGCGCATTTGCGGGTGAGAGTCAGGCAAGAAACAGATATACCTTTGCCGCCGCTGCAGCAAAAAGACAGAATTTGTATGTCGTAGAGGCTGTCTTTAATTTTACGGCAGACCAGGAAAAAGCGCATGCCAAGGTTTTTTTTGACCACTTAAAGGAATTTGCAAATGAAGAAATTGCCATTGACGCGGCATATCCTGTTGAAACGTATACAAATATACAGGAGATACTGAGAAGCGCCAGAAACAACGAAAACAAGGAGCATGACGTTATATATAAGGATTTTGCTGAATCGGCGGATAAAGAGGGCTTCAATACTATAGCGTATTCTTTTAATGAAATTGCAAAAATAGAAAAAGTACACGCAGACAGGTTTGGGTATCTTCTTGGTCTGATGGAAAAGGGCGAACTCTTTGTTTCGAAAACTGAAACAGGCTTTATGTGCTTAAACTGCGGTTATATATATCACGGCAAAGAAGCGCCGCAGGTATGCCCTGTATGTAAGCATAATCAGGGATATTTTATCAGGCTTGAGCTTGTGCCGTACGGAGGTAAATTCTGAATTGGTATACGAACCTAAATTTTATAAGTGCGGTGAATGTGACGCAATTCTTGAGGCGGTAACGCCGCAGTGCTGTGACGAGCTTTGCTGCTGCGGAAAGCCGATGGAGCTTTTAAAGGCGAATGAAATGATAACGCTTGAAGAAAAGCATATGCCGGTGGTAAAAAGGGAAGGGAATAATCTTACGGTATGTGTGGGACGCGTGCTTCATCCGATGAGTAAGGAGCATAGTATTTTATGGGTAGAGGTAAAGAGCAAATATCACGAGCAGCGCGTGACGCTAAGAAAGGGCGACGACCCTATAGCGATATTTGAAGTGCCGGAAAATGTACCTGTAACAGTATATTCCT
>CAMCPC010000173.1 GCA_945876665.1 uncultured Oscillospiraceae bacterium | reverse complement strand
AGCAGGTGACAGCGTAAACAGCGGTGACGTAATAGTTTCTGTAAACTAATACAGTCACGACTAAATTATAGAAAGTGGTGACAAAAAAGTGTTAGAAAGTTTTGCAAACTTTTTGCAGAATACAGGATTTTACGCGCTAATATCCAGCGGCGGTCTGGACGCTGTCAAAACGATTATTATGATTGCGATAGCCTGCGTGCTTCTGTATCTTGCTATAGTAAAAAAATTCGAGCCGTTATTGCTGCTTCCGATAGCCTTCGGTATGCTTCTTTCAAACCTGCCGATGATTAAGGATTCAAGCGCAATTATGATGCACACTGAATTTTTCACGGATCCGCAGTATATGACGGACGGAAAATACATAAATGTCGGGTACATATGTCAGCATGGCGGACTTCTTGATTTGCTTTATCTTGGGGTTAAGCTGGGTATATATCCTCCGCTTATCTTTGTCGGTATCGGATGTATGACAGACTTCGGACCGCTTATCGCCAATCCTAAGAGTATTCTTCTCGGTGCGGCTGCACAGTTCGGTGTGTTCTTCACATTCATAGGCGCGCTTGTGCTTAGCGCTCTTGTTCCGTCAATCAACTTCGGTATCAAGGAAGCTGCTTCTATCGGTATCATAGGCGGCGCAGACGGACCTACGGCGATTTACGTTACAAAGTCGCTTGCTCCTGCATTGCTTCCGGCAATCGCGGTTGCAGCATATTCATACATGGCGCTGATTCCTATTATTCAGCCGCCTATCATGAAGCTTATGACACGTAAAAAGGATAGAATGATTGTTATGGAGCAGCTTCGTCCTGTTTCAAAGACAGAAAAAATCATATTCCCGATAGTTGTTACAATCGTTGTCGGTCTTATAATTCCTGATGCGGTTTCGCTTGTAGGCTGCCTGATGCTTGGTAACCTGCTTAAGGAATCGGGAGTTGCCGACAGACTTGCAAAGATGGCTCAGAATGAGCTTATGAATATTGTAACGCTGTTCCTTGGCGTTACAGTCGGCGCGACAGCCACAGCTTCAAGCTTCCTGTCCGCGCAGACAATCGGTATTATCGTACTTGGACTTATCGCATTTTGTTTCTCAACAGTAGGCGGTCTGCTGCTTGGAAACATTATGTGCTGGCTTACAAAGGGTAAGGTTAACCCACTTATCGGCAGCGCCGGCGTAAGTGCCGTGCCTATGGCTGCCCGTGTGTCACAGACGGTCGGACAGAAGGAAAATCCTTCAAACTTCCTTTTGATGCACGCTATGGGACCGAACGTTGCAGGTGTTATCGGCTCTGCTGTTGCAGCGGGCGTATTCCTTGCAATGTTCAGCAATCTTTAATTTGATATTATAAAGGAGTGAAAAATAAATGGCAAAAGGAAATAAAGCGGTAGAAATTACCGAAACAGTCCTTCGTGACGCTCATCAATCACTTATTGCTACAAGAATGACAACCGATCAGATTCTTCCGATAGTTGAGAAGATGGACCAGATTGGTTATCACTCACTTGAAGCATGGGGCGGAGCTACATTCGATTCTTGTCTTAGATTCCTTAACGAGGATCCGTGGGAAAGACTTAGAAAAATAAAGGACAGAGCTAAGAAAACACCTCTTCAGATGCTTTTCAGAGGTCAGAATATACTTGGATACAGACACTATGCTGATGATATAGTTGAATACTTTGTTCAGAAGTCAATCGCAAACGGTATTGATATTCTAAGAATTTTTGATGCGCTTAACGATATCCGTAACCTTGAATGTGCAATAAAGGCTTGTAAAAAGGAAAAGGGTCACGTTCAGGCTACAGTATGCTATACAACAAGTGAGTTCCACACAAATGAGAAGTTCGTCAAGATGGCAAAGCAGCTTGAGGAAATGGGTGCAGACTCAATTTGTATAAAGGACATGGCAGGTCTTTTAAGACCGTATGTAACATATGACCTTGTAAAGATGATGAAGGAAGAGGTTAAGATTCCAATTCAGCTTCATACTCACTATACAAGCGGTGAGGCTTCAATGGTTTATTTAAAGGCTATTGAGGCAGGCGTTGACGTAATTGACTGCGCAATGTCACCGTTGGCTATGGGTACATCACAGCCTCCGACAGAGCCTATGGTTGCAGCTTTGCAGGGTACAGAATACGACACAGGCTATGATTTGGATAAGCTTATTGAAATCAGTGATTATTTCAAGCCGCTCAGGGAAGAATATATCAAGAGCGGTCTTATGAATACAAAGGTTATGGGTGTTGACGTTAATACACTTAAGTATCAGGTTCCGGGCGGTATGCTTTCAAACCTTGTATCACAGCTTAAGCAGCAGGGCAGAGAGGACGCTTATGACGAGGTTCTTAAGGAAGTACCGCGCGTGCGTGCTGACCTTGGCTATCCGCCGCTTGTAACTCCGTCGTCACAGATTGTTGGTACACAGGCTGTGCTTAACGTGCTTATGGGCGAGAGATACAAGATGGTTTCAAAGGAAACAAAGGGCCTTGTAAAGGGCGAATACGGTAAGTGTCCGGCTGAAATCTCTGATGAGCTTGTTAAGAAGATTATCGGTGATGAGGAAAGAATTACCTGCCGTCCTGCCGACCTTCTGAAGCCTGAGCTTGAGCAAATGAAGAAGGAATGTGCAGAATGGATTGAACAGGACGAGGACGTATTGTCTTACGCATTGTTTGGACAGGTTGCAGTTAAGTTCTTCGGGTACAGACGCGCTCAGAAGTATAAAATAGACGCAGATTTGGTGGATATGGAAAATAAGACATATCCGGTTTAATTGGTAAAATAAGGATACCGGACGAGCTTTCGTCCGGTATTTTTATAAGGAGATGATTGACATGAAAATGGGATTTATAGGCAGCGGAAACATGGGAGGCGCTATTATCGGCGGTATTGTGAACGGTAAAATTGCAGTTCCGTCAGATATAATTGTTTCCGATAAAAATGAAGCTGCACTGAAAAAAATAAACAGCGAATATGCCGTTAACACAACCACAGACAATAAAACAGTTGCAAAGGAAGCGGATATATTGTTTCTTTGCGTAAAGCCGCAGTTCTTATATCTTGTTATAGACGAAATAAAGGACAGCGTTTCTGAAAATACAGTAATAGTTTCCATTGTCGCAGGACAATCCATAGAGACTATTACCTCTGCATTCGGAAAGAAGATAAAGCTTATACGTGTTATGCCGAACACGCCGGCGCTTGTGGGCGAGGGTATGGCTGCGCTTACGACCAATGAGAATGTTACGAAAGAAGAAGCTGATATTGTTCTTAATGTATTTAACAGCTTCGGCAAGGGTGAAATAGTGTCCGAAAATCTTATGGACGCTGTAACGGCTGTAAGCGGTTCATCACCTGCGTATGTATTCATGATGATTGAGGCAATGGCTGACGCGGCTGTTATAGGAGGAATGCCGAGAAGTCAGGCGTACACATTTGCGGCACAGGCAGTTATGGGAAGCGCAAAAATGGTGCTTGAAACAGGAAAGCACCCGGGAGAGCTTAAGGATATGGTATGCTCGCCTGCGGGAACAACGATTGACGCAGTAGCAAGCCTTGAAAGAAGCGGCTTTAGAAGCAGCGTAATAGATGCAATGATTTCCTGCATGAACAAGTCAAAAGAGCTTGGAAAAAAGTAATGAAAATACAACAAAGCCACCGACTCTATCACTTCGGTGGCTTTGTTATATATGAACGTAACATTGTATTCAAACAATGTTAAATATATTATACACTAAAACTTTTAAAAATTCAATAGAAAATTTATACTTTTTTTATACTTTTTTTGATTAGAAAATGATTTAATTTTTATC
>CAMCPC010000172.1 GCA_945876665.1 uncultured Oscillospiraceae bacterium | reverse complement strand
TTATAATGGCAGGACAAGTATATATAGACAATCAGAAGTGCGACAAGGCCGGTCAGATGGTGGACGAGGACACCGCAAAGCCAGAGGTGCGCGGTGATACTCTTAAATACGTCAGCCGCGGCGGACTTAAGCTTGAAAAGGCAATGCAGGAATTTCCGATAACGCTTGAGGGCAAAACCACTATGGACATTGGCGCTTCAACAGGCGGCTTCACCGACTGTATGCTGCAAAACGGCGCGGTAAAGGTGTTTGCCGTTGACGTAGGCTACGGACAATTTGCGTGGAAGCTCCGTCAAGATGAAAGAGTTGTGAATATGGAACGAACAAATATCCGTTACGTAACTCCTGAGGACATAGGCGTTGAAATAGATTTCGCGTCTATAGACGTGTCGTTTATTTCGTTGAAGCTTGTGCTGCCCGTGGCTAAAAATCTGCTCTCAGAGAACGGAGAAATTGTGGCGCTTATAAAGCCGCAGTTTGAAGCCGGACGCGAACAAGTCGGCAAAAAGGGCGTTGTCAAGGATATTAAGGTACACTTTGAGGTTATAAAAAAGGTGCTTGACTTTGCAAGAAGCATTGACCTGCACGTGGCAGGACTTTCCTTCTCCCCTATCAAGGGTCCGGAGGGTAATATCGAATATCTTGCATATCTGAAAAAATCGGAATGTGAGGATAATGTAACAGACGACATTATACAGGAGATTGTAGACAAGTCGCATAATTCACTTTAAGGAGGGGAAACAATGCTTGCAGAAGATACCGTAATAACAGGCAAACGCGCAATATCACGTTCATATGCAAAAATAAATCTGACGCTTGATGTGCTTTCCAGACGCGAAAACGGCTACCATGACATTAAAATGATTATGCAGACGGTTTCCCTGTTTGACCTTGTACTGACTGATAAGGCGGATTCGGGCATATCAATTTCTACAAATCTGCGCTACCTTCCCAATAACGAAAAAAACATCGCATACAAGGCGGCGGATTCATTTTTCAAAAAATCCGGCATAAAGGGCGGCGTAAAAATCATGATTCACAAAAATATCCCTGTTGCCGCGGGACTTGCGGGCGGCAGCGGAAACTGTGCCGCGGTGCTTGCCGCAATGAATTTGCTGTATAACAATCCTTTCTCCGACAGAGAGCTTATGGATATAGGCGCGGAGCTTGGTGCGGACGTGCCGTACTGCTTTGACGGCGGTACACAGATGGCAGAGGGAATCGGCGAGATACTTTCAAAGCTTCCGCCCATACCTGACGCTTATATATTACTTGTAAAACCCCCCATCAACGTTTCCACAGGCGCAATATATGAAAAAATCGACAGCGCTCCGCTTGAGGTACGTCCCGATACGGACGCAATGATAAAAGCGCTTGAAAACGGAAACATTAACTCCGTTGCGGAAAATCTCTGCAACGTAATGGAATCGGTCACAGAAAAAATGTACCCTATCATTGGCGGTATCAAAAAGAAAATGATTATGAACGGTGCTCTCGGCGCAGTTATGAGCGGTTCAGGACCGACAGTTTTCGGAATATTTGACAGCTTTGAAAAGGCAAAGAAATCAGCGGACAGCTTTTCTCTGCAATTCAGAGACGTATTCCTTACAAGAACTTTAAACTAAAAGAGAGGTAACAAGTGGTGGAAAAGGATAAGGATATTATCGAAATAATCGTCGATGAACCCTCGGATGTTTCGGACAGCGTATTCTCAGAGGGAATGATTCTGGATGAAAGTCATACAGACGATGAGGATATTATCACAAATGATGAAAATATCATCATTGCAGTTAAAAGCAGAATAACAGATTACCTTCGCAAGCTTCCGCAGGATTTATCGGTTTCTTTTATCAAAAAATCCTGCGTTATATTTGCGGCAGTTATTATCACCGCGCTTATTCTTGGGATTACCGTTCCGAAAAGCGACAACACAGTTTCAAAACGTCTTTCCTCGCTTCATGAAACTGACAAATCATACATTGAGGTCAGCGAAAACAACGACACAGCAATGCTCGAAAAGGAAAGTACAGCTTCTCGTCTTGCAGACAAGCAGAAGGAGCTTGAGGAATTTAACAAGTCACAGGATAATCTTGATAAAATATCAGAAAGCAACATCGCATTGCAGACAGAGAAAGAATCGCTTCAGGACGAGGTTAAGAAAAAGCAGAATGCTCTTGCGGATTTAGAATCCTCGATTACTTCACATACAAAGAAAATACTCACATGGTCATCGGGCAGATATACTGTCGGCAAGGACATTGCCGCAGGCAAATATAACGTTACAGGCTCGGGCAGTATTTCAATCGGGAATTCCGGCAAGTCACTGGCAAATAAAAACCTTAAATCAAGCGGCGAAAGCTTCACGCTGAATACAGGTGACGTTATACAAATCGACGGCAATGCAAAATTTGTACCGGAATAAAATTCTTCTTAAAAACATCTGACAGAGAGGCTATGATACAATGACACAAAAAAGACTTTATCTTATATCTGCTTCAGCTATTACTGCTGTTATAGCGCTGATACTTTTCTTTGTCGGCTTTAATGTAAATGCCCGCTCTATTGCAAAAGAAAAGCTTAAAAGTGAAATCACAGCTCTTGAAAAAAAGACTGATGCTTTACAGGCACAGAAAGAAGAAATACAGCAGCAGATAAGCGATATAGAAACGGAGCTCAGCACAAAAAGTACCATCAACAACTACTATATGGAATACAAAAAAACACATGACGAACTCACAAATGAGATTGCAGACCTTAAAAAGCAGTCTGCCGACCTTGACGCGGAGATAAAAAGCAAGCAGCAGGAGCTTGAAGAAACCTCGGGAATTTCAGAGGGCAAGAGAGGCAAATCCTACATTCTGAAAAAGGATACAATATACACCTGCCCCGATAAAATCCCCGCAGGACGATACACCGTTTCAGGCAGCGGCACACTTGTTATAACTAACTCCTCCGGAAAGGTGCGTGCAACGCAGAATCTTGACGTTGCATACGATAACTCCTACACCTTCACCCTGTCCGACAAGGAGCAAATCAAGGTTTCAAGTGAAGTGACAATTACTGAATTAAAATAAAAGACAACGAGGGACACTAAATTGATTTAGTGTCCCTCGTTTATGTTTAGTGTCCCCTTTACGGAGTGTTTTTATTTAAGTCAACCCTGTTTCTCTTTCCGCCCATAAAGTAGGTTTCAATATTTTTAAGTATTTCGTCCATACAGCGTCTGCGCGCCTCGTATGCTCCCCATGCCATATGCGGAGTGAAAATAACATTATTTTTATCAAGTATTCTGTTGTACGGGCTGTCCTTTGTCATAGGCTCTGCTGAATATACATCAATGCCGAGTCCGCCGATTTTTCCGTTTTCAAAGGCGGTGGTAAGTGCCTCCTCATCGGCTACAGCGCCGCGCGACACGTTGATAAATACAACCCCGTCCTTCATCATGTCAATATGCTTTTTGTCAATCATGCCCTTTGTTTCTGCTGTAAGCGGAACGTGAACGGAAATTATATCTGCTTCCCTGCACAGCTCGTCAAGGCTTACGCAGTTATATCCCTCAATCTTGTGATGCGGAGTCACAATAATATCACAGCCAAGCACATGCGCTATACGCGCAACCTTTCCGCCAATATTTCCAAGACCGACTATTCCCCATGTTTTACCCGCTATTTCATTGAAGTAAGGCTTTAAATGGTTCTGGACACCGCCCGCGGTATATTTTCCGCTTTTGACATAACCGTCAAATTCATCAAGGTGCGTCATAAGCGACAGCGCCATTGACAAAGTGAGCTGTGCTACCGAATCGGTGGAATAGCCGCGTACATTGCAC
>CAMCPC010000171.1 GCA_945876665.1 uncultured Oscillospiraceae bacterium | reverse complement strand
CTGAAGCTGGTGACAACATCGGTGCACTTCTTCGTGGTGTTCAGAGAAACGAAATTGAAAGAGGTCAGGTTCTTGCAGCTCCTGGCACAATCAACCCTCATACAAAGTTCACAGGTGAGGTTTACGTATTGACAAAGGATGAAGGCGGCCGTCATACACCGTTCTTCAACAACTACAGACCTCAGTTCTACTTCAGAACAACTGACGTTACAGGCGTTATCACTCTTCCGGAAGGCACAGAGATGTGTATGCCTGGCGATAACGTAAAGATGAAGGTTGAGCTTATCACACCGATCGCTATCGAAAAGGGTCTTCGTTTCGCTATTCGTGAAGGCGGCAGAACAGTTGGTTCAGGTGTCGTTTCAGAAATCGAAGAATAATTAAAACGATTAATTTAAATTGACTATACGGTTTATACCGTATAGTCAATTTTTTTATATAAAATGAGAGCGGATATTACTCCGCCCGACATTTACGCAAGTTTTATTTACCAAACAATTCAGAATGTGAACCTGTTCTTACAAGAGATAAGAGAAGGGTATCCTTTTTTATCAAATAAATCAGCAACCAGTCCGGTTCAATATGACATTCTCTGTGCCCTTTCCATTGTCCCGAAAGCGCGTGATCACAATATTTATCTTCAAGTCTTTCACCATTTGCTATTTTTTTAATAATATCCTGAAGTGCTTCTATATTCATATTACTCTTAATTGCTGCTTTATAGTCCTTTTTGAACTGTGAGGTGAATTTTACAGTCTATTTTGATGTCTTCATCTCGAAAGATCAGTAAACATTTCGTCTAAATCAGTATAACCTTTTACTGACGGGTCGTCTGCTATCCTTTCCGCCTCAACCATGGCTTCAATTGTTTCCTTATTAGGTCGATTTAAAGAAATATCAAATGGTATTCTTCCCTCACGAAGCGATTGACGCACAAAAATATTAAAAGCTGTTGATATATTCATTCCCAGCTCATTAAAAAGCGCATCTGCTTTTGCCTTTGTTTCAGCGTCCATACGAATGCTGATATTAGTTGTTGAAGCTGCCATACAACCATCTCCTTTCTTGCTTGCACTATTATTATATGTCGTTTGCACGAAAAAATCAATATATTGCACAAAAATTTTACAAAATATTCATCTCATTCAGCGGTTTGCAGAATCGGCTATAATGTACTGACACCACATCTTCTCGATTATGACTCAGCGAATGAGATATTGAATGGTCACTACAGGCGATTGCTGTAAAATCAGCAGCCGCCCACTATGTTCACATTTATGAAAGTTATGTTAAACATTCAGTCCTACAAATTTTCGGCAAACTATTGACAAAAGAAAAAAAAAGAATATAATAAATATAGGATATATCCTATATTAAGGAGTTTAACAATGGATAATTTTGATATAGATTTTTTCAGTTAGATAATGGAGATTATCCCGTGAAAGAATATCTTAACGCAACAGATGTAAAAATGCGCGCAAAGATACTTTGGACAATCGGTTTGCTTGAAAAACGGTAACACACTCGGAATGCCGTATTCTGAACATTTACAGGACGGAATATTTGAATTAAGGACAAAGCAAGGTAACGATATTTCACGGGTGTTATATTTTTTCTGTATTGGGAGAAAGATAATACTAACTCACGGCTTTACCAAGAAAACAAAAAAGGTTCCCAAGAGCGAAATCGAAACTGCAAAAAAATATCGAGAAATATATTTAAGTAGACAGGAAGGAGAATAATTATGTCTGATTTCAGAAGCTATTTAAATGAACAGCTCAAAGATGAAGAATTCAGAGCCGAATACGAAAAGCTTGAGCCGGAATTTTCAATTATTCAAGCTGTGATTAATGCAAGAAAAACAAATAATATGACACAAAAAGAATTGTCTGAGAGAACAGGCATTGCTCAGTCTGATATTTCAAAGCTTGAAAATGGCAACAGCAATCCGACCATAAGTATGCTCCAGCGTTTAGCGGACGGTATGGGAATGACGGTTAAGCTTCAATTTGTACCAAAACAGACACGGGGATAAACATAATACGGACATTTTAACCGAGATGTTTTCTAACAGAAAACCCCTCGGTTATTTTTGCCCAAAAACTGGAGGTGTACTGGTTGAAATCTTAAAGGACATACCAACCAACACTAAGCCCAAGATACTTGAAATGACGGGTAACATCCCGAAAGATGCCAAATCCATTATTTAAAGGAATATCAAATAGTATTTTTTCACAATGCGATTAGCACATAAAAATGTTGAAGACTTTAGACTCACGTATTATTTTCATCATTCATTCAGCGGTTTGCAGAATCGGCTATAATGTACTGACACCACATCTTCTCGATTATGACCCAAAGAACGTGATACCCGAAGAAATGCTGCTCTGTCGAATTTTCTGCCGTCCCTTTTCCTTAATATCGCCGGAACTGATTTCATTTCGCCTGATTTTTTGTCCTTTATAAATATACGCTCGTCTTTGGGAATTTCACTGCGCGCAACGGCATTATACAAATCTCCCGCGTACATTGCTCTTATTGCGTGCGGATGTAATGCGCCTGGAATTTTTGGAAACATTTTTTCTCCCGGCTTGTATTCCGATAAGATTTCCTTTAGTCTGTCCCGATGCTCCGGCAAAATTTCGATCTTTCTGTTTCTCCCTCCTTTTGCATTATGCTTCTTGCCGTCGATGTGACAATATATGACATCATTATTTCTGAAGTCAAAACAATCTTTGGTAATGTATGCCAGCTCACATTTACGAAGACCTGTCATTCGTGCTATTTCTACTATACTGCCATATTTTTCTTTATCTCTTTTATAATCATCATAGGTATAACCACGTGAATTTTTTATATCTTCCTCGTGTCTTTCAGGTTGGTTGGAGTAAATATCCTTACTTGTACATCGGTATAGCTTTGCAAGAGCACATGCTGCTCTTTTGATTGTATATGAGCTCTGTCCCGCATCAATCCTAATTTGTATGTATTCATGCGCATAGCCCATTCTTTTGGCATATGCCAATTTATAAACATCAGGATGCGTTTCATTCAACCATCTTGCATATTGACAGCAAATTTTAATATACTGATCAAACGTACTGGCACCATGTATATACGGACTTGGCAGATGTTTTCCCGTTTTTTTATATAACTCTTGCTTAACCTGATGCTTACTGGTTCCAACTTTGTTTAGTTTTCCGAATGAGGATATAACTGCATGTTCAAGAGCTGTATATTTTTTTTTCTTTTTCATTTATTTTTCCCTGCACACATCACTCTGAAAGCAAGAATATATGTGCCTTCCTTTCGTATAATTTTTTGTGGAGATGGCTTACCCAACACAGAAACATACCATACTTTCCTCCGATTATTTATAAGTAAAAATAGGATACATGATACACGGGCTATATCATATATAAATCTTCCAAAAATTCTTTTTGTTCTATGCTTAATATTATATCATAAAATATGGAAATTGTCAGCAGATAATACGACAAAATATAAACAAACAAAATTAATCATACCGTATTATGTAGAAAATGATGAATAAAATAACATCAAAATTCACATCATAAAATATTTATGAAATTGATGCTATAGTATACAATATTAGTGAGAGGTGATGAAAGATGTTAGACACAAGCAAACCATTGATGATATGATGCGGTATGCCGATGAGAAAATGTATAAGAATAAGAAAAAACAGAAGTAAATGTGCAGGTATTTTTATTTTTCTTAAAATCTTATAAAAAACATATTGATAAATTTCTATTTATGATGTATAATATCATATAGATAAAATTCTATGCGAGGTGATGTTATGAAAA
>CAMCPC010000170.1 GCA_945876665.1 uncultured Oscillospiraceae bacterium | reverse complement strand
CGACCCTCTGGTCCCAAACCAGATGCGCTACCAAACTGCGCTACATCCCGGTGTTCATCTCCGTCAGACGACTTGTAGATAATAGCAAAGTTTTTTTGTTTTGTAAACCTCGATTATCGGCGATTATATCACTTTTTGACCGTATTTACTTTATTTTTCTTTTATTTTCTTCGTTTTACTACTTTTTTCATATTTTTTAAAAATTTATATATTACCGCAAAAACAATAACCATACCGACATAACCACAAATTCTGTATGCCGTATTTATAAGATTTGCAAATCCTGCGCCGCTCATACAGAAAGCCGTTATAAGAAGTATAACAACAGCCTTGGTGCGGCTTATTTTCTTTACGGCAATATCAATCACTCCGAAGCCGTTTGACACTCCTGTGGTCAGCACCGCAAACAGCAGCATTATGCCGTAAAAAATACCCAGTATATTATTCTGACGCAGCGACATGGTAAGCATAGGTATTTCACCAAGGTTTATTTTTCCGTAATATATTCCGAGAACACCCCATATAAGCGTTATCATCACAAAAAGCACAAAACCGGACACTGCGGACGACAGCACCGCCTCTCCCCTGCTCTTAAGACACCTGCTCATACCTGACAGAATCGCGCCTGCTGTAAGCAGATTATAACCGGCATATACCACTCCCGACACAGCCATTGAAGCCTCATTCGCAAATGCCTGATGTTCTCTGAAACGCAGTATATACAAGCAGCTTAGTATTATTCCGAAAACAATTACCGCTCCCAATACGGAATTTATCTCCATCAGCTTTTTACTGCCCATAAAAAATATTGCGCCGCATGCAGCCGTAAAAGCAAGTGCGCCGGCAATCCTCGGCACGCCCAAAAGCACCTTGCCCATTTCACCCGCACAGGCTGTCATCACGCACAGGGACGCCGCCGCAAAAACAAGCGTCATAACCTCCATTATTCTGCGTGTATGTCCCCCTTTAAAAATACTGTCGAGGAAATCGGAATAATTATATATTTTTTTATCCACACACGTACATAGCACTGCACAGGAAAACAGCGAAAATATCACGCAGGCTATACAAATTCCTATTATGCTGCATTTCCCGTATTTTACAAAAAAGCTGACTATCTCCTGTCCCGAAGCAAAGCCTGCGCCGATAACCGCCGCCGCATATCCGCACGAAACCCCAAGAATATTAAATAAACTTTTCCGCACAAGGCTCACCCCCAAAACAAGCCTATGCAAAAAAATGGTGTGATATTCTTTATAATATCACACCATATCTGTTCGAATTTACTTTTCGATTGATAAAATCTTGAATTCTATCTCGCCGCCCGGAGTCTGTGCCTTGACGGTTTCGCCCGCGCTTCTGTTCAGGCATGCCGCACCTATCGGCGACTCATATGACAGCTTGTTCTTGTAAGGGTCTGCTTCTGTCGAACCTACGATTGTATACTTCTTTTCACCGCCGAAAATTTCAAGAACTACCTTTGAACCCGGAGTTACAACGTCTGATTTGATTTCCTCATCGTCAATAACTCTCGCGTACTTAAGCATGTACTCAATTTCGCTGATTCTTGCTTCAACCTCGGCCTGCTCGTTCTTGGCTTCGTCATACTCGGCATTCTCCGAAAGGTCACCGAATGAACGTGCTTCCTTGATTTTTTCAGAAACCTCTTTTCTTGTGACATTTTTCAGAGTATCAAGCTCTGTTTCAAGTTCTGCCTTACCTTCTCTTGTTAAGACATATTCCTTTGTTTCAGCCATCTCTTGTCATTCCTCTCATAATAATTTCCATATCCAACTAAGGTATTATACATTTTTTTTGCCTAATTGTCAAGCTGTAAAGCTATTATATTCATTATAGTGATTTATTTTTCATATTTTGGGGTAAAATACGCAAAAAGGAGTGATATTTTTTGAATTTACCCGAACTTAAAGAGGATTTTTACAAGCGGTACAGCTCCTCGGATAATTATCTGCATTTTACATCAAACGGAATTTTATGCACACTGCTCGGACACTGCGGCATAGAAAACGCGCCAAGCCTCACCTGCACACTGTCGATGCGTGTGCGGATGTTTGCGCGCGCGCTTGACGGAAATATGATAAAAATTCAAAGCAGCGCTGAAAACAAATGCTTTGTCTATATTTTCGGCACGCCGCCCGAGCTGTTCCGCGGCGCTGACAAGGAAACAGTCAACCTTATACGTATGCTTGACAATCATAAAATCAAGGGCGCGCAAATTCTGTACGACAGCACAATCCCCGAATTTCTTTCTAAAAAAGAGGCTTTTTCCGTAAGCCTTATACAATCCCTTATGAAGGTCAGTTCCATTGAAGCTGACGCATTGGAAACAGCGGCGCTTTCGGCATGCAGCCGTCCTGCCGCTCCGTATCTTGCCACAACCGCCGCAAAAAGCGGTTACTGCACACTTTTATCCTCGGGTATTCCTAAAAATTATCCGCTGCCGCTCACGGGCTACAAAATACTTTCCGCGCACTGTACCGAATCCGAACGTGACCGTTCCGGACACATCAGAACAGCGTTCAGCAGCATACGGCGAATGTATCCGCACATAAGCTCAATCACAGATATAACGCCGAAAATGTTTAACAGCGCAAAAAGCGCCATAAAGGATAAAACCGCTCTGCGGTATATGTATCACCTGATAAACGAAACTGCACGCATAGCCGCCGTCACAACCGCTCTCAGGCGATGTGACACGCGGACACTGTTCCGCGAAATGAACAATTCACAAAAATCAATGGAGCGGTTCTGGGATATAGGCAGCGAGCATCTGTTTCTTGCGCACTGCGCGGAGAGGCTTGACGGCGTTGCTGCGGTCCGCTTCTGGAAAAACGGCATTATTGTCATCATTGAGGAGGAGAAAATCGACCATGCAATAAACATGATACGCCATGAGTTTGAAAGCAATATCGGCTATCAGCCGACCTTCTGCGTATCGGAGGCACTTTAAAAAATGCTGTTGCGTGCGCAACAGCATTTTTATATTAACCGTTTATTTTCTTAAGAAATTTCTCATGCGCGGCTTTCAGCTCCTCCGCCTTCTCCTCGGGAGCAGTCGGGTTACAGTGTGCCCATGCGCCTGTTTCCGATGACGCGTTGAACTTAACCTTGTCCGCGCTTCTCATAGGCGGATAGAATGCGATATGGAAATGATAATAATCAGATACGTCCTCGCCGTTTACAGGGTTCTGGTACATACACATCATGTACGGGAAGGTATAATCAAACAGGCTGTCAAGAGTACCTGCCGTTTCTTTCAGAATCTTTGCAAGATTATCCTTTTCCCTGTCGGTCATTTCCGTAAGATTCTGAATATGACGCTTAGCAGCTATGTACATTCCGTAAGGATACTCACTGTAGAACGGAAGGAATGAAATAAAGTCCTCATTCTCTATGATAACTCTGCGTCCGTCCTTTACCTCGTCCTCAAGCATATCACAAATCAGACAGTTATGTGTTTCCTCAAAATGCTCCTTGCATGATTCCATTTCAAGCTCAAGCTTCTTCGGAACTACAGAATATCCGTAAATCTGTCCGTGAGGGTGAGGCATTGTAACGCCCACAACGTCGCCTCTGTTTTCAAAAATAAACACGTACTTTATTTTCGGGTCCTTGCTGATTTCAACAAATCTTTCCGTCCACAAATCAACAAGCTCTCTGATATGCGGAACCGGAAGCTCCGGAAGCGTCACCGTATGCTCCGGTGAATAAAGAATAACCTCACACTTGCCGTATGAAGGCTTTGTCTTGTAAAGTCTTGTTTCAACATCATCCGGCTCCGGCGGATTCTGCGAAAGTGCCGGGAAATCGTTA
>CAMCPC010000169.1 GCA_945876665.1 uncultured Oscillospiraceae bacterium | reverse complement strand
GAAATCAGAAGATACGCGTCCTCAGAGGTAAAGCCGCTGTAATAAAAAATATTCGGATAGCTTGATATGAAAACAGCTTCATTATCATGAAGCTGTTCACACAGTTTATCTGCTCTGTTCTGCATTATTTACATCTCTTTTCAATTTATTTTGCTGTAAGATATTCAAGCGCAAGCTCATATCCCTTAAAGCCCAGACCGCATATCTGACCGATACATTCGGGAACGATAACAGATGTATGGCGGAATTCCTCGCGCTTATGAATATTTGAAATATGTACCTCAATAACGTCCATTTTTACCGAGCCAAATGCGTCACGTATTGCGTATGAGTAATGCGTAAATGCACCGGGGTTGATTATTATTCCATCATAATTACCCATTGCGCCATGAATTTTCTCTACAATTTCACCCTCAAAATTGCTTTGGAAAAAGTCCACCTCAACGCCAAGCTCCTGTGCCTTTTTCGCAAGATTATTTTCCAAATCCTCAAGGGTGCTGTTTCCGTAAATACCCGGCTCACGTATGCCAAGCATATTAAGATTTACACCGTTAATAACAAGATATTTTTTCATGTATATTCCCTCTTTATAAATTTTCTATTTCCTTCATCAGCTCGTCAATGATTTCACTTTCCTTGACCTTGCGTATTATCTCTCCCTTTTTGAATATAAGTCCCTCGCCTTTGCCGCCGGCAATGCCTATGTCAGCCTCACGCGCTTCACCCGGACCGTTTACTGCGCAGCCCATGACCGCGATTTTTATGGGTTTTTTAAGATTTTGAACACGTCTTTCAACCTCGTTTGCTATCGGTATAAGGTCAATCTGTGTACGTCCGCAGGTCGGACAGGAAACAATCTCAACCGTTGTTTTCCTAAGTCCCAGTACCTTCTGTATATCATAGGCTGTATAAATTTCTTCCACAGGATTTGCAGTAAGCGAAACACGCATAGTGTCACCTATTCCCTCCGCAAGCAGTGCGCCTATTCCGACAGAGGATTTTATTGTCCCGCTTTTTAGTGTCCCTGATTCAGTAACGCCGATATGCAGCGGAATATCCGATATTTCATTAAATTTTCTGTATGCGTCAAGCATCTTCGGCACATCGGAAATTTTTATTGAAACTACTATATCATTAAAGTTCAGTTCATCAAGTATTGCAACGTGTCCCATTGCGCTTTCAACAAGCGCGTCTGCGGTAACTCCGCCATACTTTTGCAGCAGATTTTTTTCAAGCGAACCGCCGTTTACTCCTATTCTTATGGGGATTTGCCTTGACTTTGCCATTTCAACGACCTGCTTAACTCTTTCACTGTCGCCGATGTTTCCGGGATTTATTCTTACCTTGTCAGCGCCGTTTTTCATGCACTCAAGCGCAAGACGATAATCAAAATGAATATCCACCACAAGCGGTATATGAATCTGCTTTTTAATGTCCCCGACTGCCTGCGCAGCTTCCATATCCGGAACGGCAACACGGATTATTTCACAGCCCGCAGCTTCAAGCTCATGTATCTGTTTGACAGTAGACTTTACATCACGCGTATCTGTATTGCACATGGACTGTATTGCAATCGCGTTGTCACCACCGATTTTTACACCGCCTATATTTACAACTCTCTTTTGCTTTCTCATAATATACCCTCACTAACTGAATAAACGCATTATATCATGGAACGATATAAATAAAATAAATAATATCAACAACAGCATGCCTATGCCGTGCACTATTCCCTCTTTATCGGGAGGTATCGGCTTTCTTCTTACCATTTCAATCAGTACAAACAGTATTCTGCATCCGTCAAGAGCGGGAATGGGCAGAAGATTAAATATGCCGAGGTTAATTGTCAGCAGCGCTATAAGATTAAGCACATAAAGCCAGCTCTGACTGCCCGAATTAACCGCGTTGTTTACCTCACTTACTATTCCCACAGGTCCCGACATCTGGTCAACTCCGATTTTGCCCGTTATCATCTGCCAGAATGACTGGTACACAAGCTTTACAACAAACTTTGTTTCATTCCACGCTTCGCCCCATACGTTAAATATATTGATATTCTTCGCCTTTGGCGTAAAGCCTATGATATATCTTGTGTTGGTTTCGCTCTGACCTACAAGAGATTCATCCTTCGGAAGCTTATCCGAATATTCAACAAATCTGCCGTTTGTATAGCCGTTTATTGTGCTGTCAACCTGAACACCTGTGTCGTTGTAGGTTGTTTTTATTATCTGTTCAGTCGGCTTAAAAGAAAAATCTAATTTTTCGCCGTTTCTATCAATCTTAACAGTTGCTTCTTCATCTTTCTTAAAGTTTTGAGTATACAGCGTTATATCATTATAAAAGCCAACATGCTTGCCGTTTATTTCGATAATTTTGTCACCGGGCTGTATTCCGACCTGTTCAATGTAGCTGTGTTCAACTACTGTATCAATAACGTTAGTGCTGACCGGTGATACTGACGGCACAATTACAAGAAACAATATAAAACCAAGTATAATATTAAATATTCCGCCTGCAAGAAGCACCAGAAGTCTTTTCCAAGGCTTTTGGTTTGCAAAGGCTCTCGGATCTTTGTTATCGGCTTCGTCCTCGCCCTCAAATTTGCAGTATCCACCTAAAGGCAGCGCTCTTATCGAATATTGAGTTTCGCCTTTTTGCTTCTTGAATATTGCAGGTCCCATGCCGACAGAAAATTCATCAACCTTGAAATTGAGAATTTTTGCCACAATAAAATGACCGAATTCATGCAATGAAATCATAACAAGAAACATTGCTATTGATACAATCGCAGTTACCAAAATTAACTCTCCTTTATCAGCTAAAGCTGTAGACTATTTCGCGGGCAAGTCTGTCCGCTTCAAATATCGTGTCAATATCGGGATTATCAATGTTTTTGATTTCCCGCATTGCTTTTTCAATCGCTTCGGAAATGCCGAGATATGACAGTTTTCCTTTCATAAACAGTTCCACCGCTGCTTCGTCTGCACTGTTGAAAACGGTCGGCTTTATTCCGCCGTCTTTTAGCGCCTCAAACGCAAGACGCAGCGCATAAAACGTATCCATATCAGGCTCCTCAAATGTAAGCGATGAATATTTTATAAGGTCAAGCTCGTTGTTTTTCATCGGAAGTCTGTTCGGATAGGTCAGCGCATACTGTATCGGCAAACGCATATCGGGTGCGCCAAGCTGTGCGATAACGCCGTTATCCACAAATTCCACCATAGAATGTACAACGCTCTGGCGGTGTACAAGCACCTTTATATTTTCCGTGCCGAACAGCCATTTTGCCTCTATTACCTCAAGACCTTTATTCACAAGCGTTGACGAATCAATTGTGACCTTTGCGCCCATGTTCCAGTTTGGGTGCTTTAAAGCATCGGAAGGTGTAATATTTTCAAGTTCTTCGCGCGTCTTTCCAAAGCAATATATTCTTGATTTCACGTTTGTCATTACAGCCCTGCAAGGATTGAAATATTGCGCTGTGCTCGCTGTCAACAGGCAGTATTTTTATGCCGTTATCCTTTGCAAGACGTGTTACAATATGTCCGCCCGTCACAAGAGTTTCCTTGTTCGCAAGGGCGATATTTTTCTTCGCCTTTATAGCTTCAATGGTCGGCTCTAAGCCGGAAATGCCCACAACCGCCGTTACAACAGTTTTTGCGCTGTCAATAGTTGCAGCCTCGTTAAGTCCGTCCTTGCCCGAAACAACCCTTATATCTGTATCAGCAAGTTTAATTTTTAAATCTCTTGCCTTTTCCTCACTTGTTACGCATACCAGTTTGGGTTTAAACTCTCTCGCTTGCTTTTCAAGCAGGTCTATATTTGAATGTGCAGACATTGCTTCAATGCTTATG
>CAMCPC010000168.1 GCA_945876665.1 uncultured Oscillospiraceae bacterium | reverse complement strand
TGTTCTGTTCGTAGACGTATGGTTTTATGCCATGCGTCGGTCTGCGCTAAAATGGAGCAACCCCCTTATTTCCTCTTATCCAGAAAAACATATTCCTTATGCTCTGCAACACTTTTATATGCCGGACGTATAATCTTGCCGGGGTTTACAAGCTCCTCAATCCTGTGGGCAGACCAGCCGGCAATTCTTGCTACCGCAAACATCGGCGTATACAGCTCCATGGGCAGATCAAGCATACTGTAAACAAAGCCCGAATAAAAGTCCACATTGGCGCTTACGCCCTTATATATCTTACGCTCGCTCGCAATAACCTGCGGCGCAAGCTTTTCAACCTTTGAGTAAAGATTAAATTCCTCCTCCCTGCCCTTTTCTTTGGACAGGCTCTCCACGAATGCCTTAAACACATTCGCTCTCGGGTCGGACAGCGAATAAACTGCGTGACCCATACCGTATATAAGACCCGCCTTATCAAAGGCTTTCTTATTAAGCAAATCGGAAAGATACTGTTCGATTTCCTTATCGTCATTCCAGTTTTTGATATTCTTCTTCATGTCCTCGAACATCTGCGTAACCTTGATATTCGCGCCGCCATGCTTAGGACCCTTAAGCGCGCCCAATGACGCGGCAATGGTGGAATAGGTATCCGTTCCCGTAGATGTGACTACATGAGTAGTAAATGTTGAATTATTACCGCCGCCATGCTCCGCGTGAAGTATCAGCGCAAGGTCAAGTATTCTCGCCTCAAGCTCCGTATACTGGCTGTCATTACGCAGCATATGCAGTATGTTTTCCGCCGTGGATAGCTCCGGCTTTGGCGCGTGAACTATAAAGCTGTCGTTCTCATGGTAATATTTGAACGCCTGATAGCCGTAAACCGCAAGCATCGGGAACTGCGCAACAAGCTGCAAACACTGGCGCAGAACATTGGGCAGTGAAATATCGTCTGCCTTATCATCATAGGCGTACAGCGTCAGAACGCTGCGCGACAGCGCGTTCATCATATCCTTACTCGGCGCCTGCATTATTATATCTCGCACAAAAGACGGCGGAATTGTCCTCAGCTTTGCAAGTGTATTTGTAAACATATCAAGCTGCTGTTTGTTCGGCAGCTCGCCGAACATGAGCAGGTATGTTACCTCCTCAAATCCAAAACGATTATCCTTTATAAAGCCTGTGATAAGATCCTCAACATCATAACCGTGATAATATAGCTTACCCTCGCATGGCACTGATGTTCCGTCGGGGAGTGTATCATAGGCGTGTATTTCGCCTATTTCGGTAAGTCCTGCAAGAACACCTTTACCGTTTATATCTCTCAACCCCCTTTTCACATCATATTTTGCATATAATTCGGGATTAATCTGTTTATTTTTCTTACATATCTCAAGCATATTGAGCATTTCGGGAGTTACTTCTACCGGTACAATCTTCTCTCGCATTTTTGCTTCCTCCGTTTTCGTATATTATTATATATATGATAAAAATCCGTCCGATATTACTAATTTGTCTTATTATACCAAATACTTAATTAAAAGGCAATTAAAATTATGTAAACTTATTGTGAATTATTCGAATGTGTGGTACAATGATATTATATTAAAAGTGAGAGGATTGATATTTTATGGTATATGTAATGCTTGCAGACGGATTTGAGGAAGTGGAGGCAATTGAGCCTATCGACATTTTAAGACGCGGCGGCGTGGAGGTGCAGACGGTCGGCGTTAAGGGCAAGGTCGTAACAGGCGCGCACGGAATACCCGTAACGGCGGATATAGAAATCGGCGAGGTTGACGCGGAAAGCATGGATTTGCTTATGCTGCCGGGCGGCGCGGGACATGAAATTCTTGACGCGTCAAACGCTGTTCATGCGCTGATAAGCTATGCGGTTGCACACGGTATTTACATTTCCGCAATATGCGCCGCACCGTCAATTCTCGGCAAAAAGCTGATACTTGAGGGCAAAAAGGCAACCTGCTTCCCCGGCTATGAAAAGTACCTTTACGGCGCGGACATCACAGGCGAAAAGGCAGTGGTTGACGGAAAAATCATAACAGGCAAAGGTGCGGGCGCGGCGGCTGATTTCGGCTTTGCAATGCTTGAAATCCTAAAAGGCAAGGAAACAGCCGACAAAATAAAGGAGATAATGCAGTATTGATTAAGGACAAGCTACGCGAGGAGATGCGCGCAAAACGGCGCGCGCTGACGACCGACGAGGTAAAATTATCGAGCGAAAAAATACGCGATTTGCTTTTCACGCTTGACTGCGTAAAAAATTCAAAAAACGTATGCACGTTTCTTTCGGCGTTCAAAGAGCCGGACACTATAGGAATAGTCAGCCGGTTATGGGAACGGAAGGTTAAAGTAATTGTACCCATATCCGATACGGAAACAAACACGCTGTCACTTTCCTGTATCGACAGCATGGCTGACCTTAAAAAGGGCGCATATGGAATATCAGAGCCGTCAGTTGTTAAGACCGCTGATGAAAAGGATATTGACGTGATACTTGTGCCGGGACTTGCCTTTGACCGTCATGGCGGAAGAATGGGCTTCGGCAAGGGTTATTATGACCGTCTGCTTGAAACAAGCAGCGCCGTTAAAATTGGTTTATGCTATGACTTTCAGCTTTTTAGCGCAATACCCACCGAAAGCCATGATGTGCCGATGGATTTTATAATAACGGAAAAAGAAATTTGTGAAATAAGGTGAAAAAATATGTTATTCGATTCTCACGCCCATTACAATGATAAGAAATTCAATGAGGACCGTGACGCGGTTTTGTCCTCCATGCAGGAAAACAATGTGGGACTGATTTTAAATTCATGCTCGGATTTGACGGAAGTACCTGATATTTTTGCGATTTGCGAAAAATACCCGTTTGTGTACGCCTCTGTGGGCATACACCCCCACGAGGTGGAAAACCTCACTGAAGCGGATATGGAAACGCTAAAGGAATACACCAAAAATCCAAAGGTAAAGGCAATCGGCGAAATAGGTCTTGACTATTTCTATGACTTCTCACCGCGCGACTTGCAGAAGAAATGGTTTGCCCGTCAAGTGGACGTGGCACGCGAGCTTAAAATGCCCGTAATCATACATGACCGTGACGCACACAAGGACTGCATGGACATATTGCGCGACCATAATATTAAAGAGGTCGGCGGGGTTTTCCACTGCTATGCAGGTAGTGTTGAAATGGCAAGGGAAATACTTGATTGGGGCATGTATATCGCCTTTGGCGGCTCTTTGACCTTTAAAAAGTCGGTACGTCCTGTGGAGGTGGCAAAATATGTGCCGCTGGACAGAATTGTTATTGAAACGGACTGCCCATATCTCACACCCGAACCCCATCGCGGCAAGCGCAACAGCTCACTGTATATTCACTATGTGGCGGAAAAGCTTGCCGACATAAAGGGTATTTCAGTAGAGGAAATCGAAAACGCCACCTTTGAAAATGCGAAAAAATGCTTCGGAATATAGAGGAGAAAACATATGTACGGATATGAAATCTTTCATGACGAACTGATGAACAGCTTAATAGATTCCGTCCACAATGGCACATCTTCTCACGCGTATATATTCGAGGGCGACAAGGGACTTGGCATACGCAATGCGGCGCGTCTTTTCGCAGCGGCGCTCACCTGTCAAGACGCTAACATATCACCCTGCGGCGCGTGTTCCTCCTGTATTGAATCAAAGGCTGACACAAACCCAGACATTGTATACGTAAATTCGGGCGACAAGAAAAGCATAGGCGCGGAGCAGATGCGTAACCTTGAGGAAAACGTGGCAATAAAGCCGTTTAATTCCGCGCGCAAAGTATACATCATAGAGGACGGCGCACAGCTTACGGAAGCGGCG
>CAMCPC010000167.1 GCA_945876665.1 uncultured Oscillospiraceae bacterium | reverse complement strand
GTGCCGATGACTTATTCGGATAAAACCGTAAACGCATTAAAAGAAATCGGTTATAACAGCACAGTATATCCGTCATACTGCTTTGAAACCGAAGATGTGTTAAGAGAAGTAATCAATGCAAAGCCGTATAACATGGATAAGAAAATCGTCACCGAGGCGGAAAAGCACATGACAGAATTTGACATATATCTCAAAAGGCAGGGTTAAAACCTGCTTTTTTTGTGCTTTTTGGAGAATATTGCAGATTTGGTTTACACCTGTCTTGACAGGTGAATTTACAAGTGGTATACTGTAGAAAATACAAAAGAGGGGAAAATAATAATGAGTGATATTGTAAAGGAAATAGAACAGCTGAAAAAAGAGAAAAATGCGGTTATTCTCGCGCATTACTACGTCAATGACGAGGTGCAGGAAATAGCTGATTACATAGGCGACTCCTACTATCTTGCAAAGGTTGCGAGAGATGTGGACGCAAAGACAATCGTATTCTGCGGTGTGGGATTTATGGGCGAGAGCGCAAAGATTTTAAATCCTGACAAGACAATCCTTATGCCTGATATGTCAGCGGATTGTCCTATGGCGCACATGGCGGATATAGAAAAAATTGAGGAACTGCGCAAAGAATATGACGATCTTGCGGTTGTGTGCTACATAAACTCAACGGCGGAATTAAAGTGCCACAGTGACGTCTGCGTAACATCTTCAAATGCGGTGAAGATTGTCAAATCACTTCCCAATAAAAATATTTTCTTCATTCCTGACGAAAACCTTGGCAGACACGTTGCAAAGCAGGTGCCGGAAAAGAATGTTATTTTAAATAACGGCTTCTGTCATGTTCATGTGTCGGTAACGGCTGACAACGTAAAGGCGATAAAGGACAAGTACCCGAAGGCGCTTGTGCTGGCACATCCGGAATGTAAGCAGGAGGTGCTTGATTTGGCGGATTACATAGGAAGCACATCGGGAATTATCGATTACGCAACGGCAAGCGACAATGAAGAATTTATAATCTGCACCGAAAGCGGTGTAGGCTATAAGCTGAGAACCCAGAACCCTGATAAAAAGTTCTATTTTGCGGGAACAAAGCATTTCTGCCCTAATATGAAGCTTAATACGGTGGAAAAGGTCTGTCACGTACTTAAGACGGGAGAAAACGAGGTTCGCGTCAGTGACGAAACACGCGCGGGAGCGCTTGCGCCGCTTGATAAAATGTTAGAGCTTGCAAAATAAGGAGATAAAAATGAAAACAGATATAGTCATTGCGGGCTGCGGCGTAGGCGGACTTTACTGCGCGCTTAATCTTCCGCGTGATAAAAAAATAATTATGGTTACAAAGGACGATGCGGACAGGAGCGACTCATTTCTTGCACAGGGCGGTATATGCGTACTGAAAAACGAGAACGATTATGACAGCTATTTTGAGGACACCATGCGTGCGGGACATTATGAGAATAACAAGCAGTCGGTGGATATAATGATACGATCCTCACAGGACGTTATAAAGGACCTTGTAGGTTATGGTGTGCGGTTTGAAAAAAAGGACGGCGAGTTTGTCTATACCAAGGAAGGCGCGCATTCCACACCGAGAATACTTTTCCATGAGGATATAACGGGCAAGGAAATAACGTCGCACTTGCTTGAAGCTGTCAGAAAGCTTGATAATGTAACGCTGATTGAGCATTTTACAATGGTGGATATAATTGAGAAAAATAACGAGTGCTTCGGAATAATAGGACATGATGCTGAAGGTAAGTATATGAGCATTACAGCCGATTATACTGTTCTTGGCACAGGCGGTATCGGCGGACTTTATAAGCACTCTACCAATTATAAGCACCTTACCGGCGATTCCCTTGCAATTGCTTTAAATCATGGAATAAAGCTGCAGAATATTGATTACATACAAATTCACCCTACAACGCTGTACTCAACGAAAAAGGGCAGACGCTTTCTTATTTCCGAGTCTGTAAGAGGTGAGGGTGCGGTTTTGTTTAATTCACATATGCAGAGGTTTGTGGACGAGCTTTTGCCAAGAGATGTGGTTGCAAAGGCAATCTATGAGGAAATGGAAAAGGACAACAAGCCGTATGTGTGGCTGTCAATGAAGCCGATACCGACGGAGATGATAAAAAGTCATTTTCCGAACATATATAAGCACTGTCTTGAGGAGGGCTATGACGTAACCAAGGAATGTATTCCCGTTGTGCCGTCACAGCATTACTTCATGGGCGGCATTGAGGTGGATGAACACAGTAAAACATCTATGAACCGTTTGTATGCGGTGGGCGAAACCGCCTGCAACGGCGTACACGGCAAAAACCGCCTTGCCAGCAATTCGCTTCTTGAAAGTCTTGTTTTTGCAAAGCGTGCGGCTAAGCAGATGACAGACACATATACGGAAGCAAATTACAGCGAGGAAATTTCGATAGATAAAAAGGCATACAAAAATTATGAGGACAAATACAAAAAGGCAGTGCTTGCCGAAATAGAAAAGGAGAGAAAAGAGCATGAATAATATAACAATGGCGCTTAATGCAGATGAGCTTATTCTGAGCGCACTCAGAGAGGATATAACGAGTGAGGACATTACGACAAATTCAGTAATGCGTGAGTATCAGAAGGGCGAGGTTGATCTTATCTGCAAGCAGGACGGAGTTATCGCGGGACTTGACGTGTTTAAGAGAACATTTGAACTTCTTGACGCGGACACAGAGGTTATCCTTAACGCTAAAGACGGAGATTTCGTGAAAAACGGCGATAAAATCGGCGTTGTAAGAGGTGACATACGCGTTCTTCTTTCGGGCGAGAGAACGGCGCTTAATTACTTGCAGCGCATGAGCGGCATTGCAACGTATACGCGTTCTATTGCAGACCTTTTAAAGGGAAGCAAGACGAAGCTGCTTGACACAAGAAAAACAACCCCGAATATGCGCGTATTTGAAAAGTACGCTGTAAAGGTCGGCGGCGGATATAACCACAGATATAATCTGAGTGACGGTATTCTTTTGAAGGATAACCACATCGGCGCGGCAGGCGGGGTTAAGGAAGCTGTAAAAATGGCTAAGGAATATGCACCGTTTGTAAGAAAAATCGAGATAGAGGTTGAAAATCTTGATATGCTTAAGGAAGCGCTTGAAGCGGGCGCGGATATTGTTATGCTTGACAATATGAGCGTGGAGGACATGAAGGAGGCTGTAAAGCTGACGGCAGGCAAAGCTGAAACGGAATGCAGCGGCAACGTGACGAGAGAAAATGTTGCAAGGCTTGTGGATATAGGTGTTGACTATATTTCAAGCGGTGCGCTTACACATTCCGCGCCGATTATGGACTTGTCGTTGAAAAATCTTCATGCTATTTAAGAGAGGTTGATGAAATGAACGCAGTCGAAAGACGAAATGAGATTATAAGGCTTATAACCACAAGCGAAGAACCATTGTCCGGCAGTATGCTGTCAAAGGAGCTTAATGTTTCAAGACAGGTTATAGTACAGGATATTGCGCTCTTAAAAGCTTCGGGATATGATATACTGTCCACAAACAAGGGGTATGTAATTAACGATACCGCCGCCTGTACAAGGGTGTTCAAGGTACACCACACAAACGACCAGACGGAGGACGAGCTTAACACAATAGTGGATATAGGCGGAACTGTTGTAGATGTGTTTGTATGGCATAGGGTATACGGCAGAATTGAGGCAAAGCTTAATATTGCATCAAGGCGCAATGTTCAGCAGTGTATAGAGGGTCTTGTAAGCGGCAAATCCACCGCACTTATGAATATAACCTCGGGTTACCACTACCACACCGTAAAGGCAGACAGTGAAGAAACACTTGACCTTATAGAAAAGGCTCTTGAAGAAAAGGATTATCTCGCACCGGAAAT
>CAMCPC010000166.1 GCA_945876665.1 uncultured Oscillospiraceae bacterium | reverse complement strand
AGAAATACCCTTCTTTGACTCCGATGCAAACGTCACCTTACCGCCGCTGATATTAATATCAGACGCGCAATGGATGGCATGGTCAGTTGAATTTACAGTGATTTCACCGCCTGAAATATCCAGCATCCAACCGGCCTTTATGCCCTTGCTTGTCACATCCTCACTGCTGTCTTCTTCTGTTTCCTGTACCTGCCGAGCTTCAATCTCCTTTAGCATTTCCTCACGCATTGCCTGTCGTTCTTCATCAGTCATCTGTGACGGATCTTTCATTTGATCATTCATATTCCAAAATTCTTTGCCGCCAAAATTGTCACTTACTGATACAGGGATTTCACCTGTTGTCGTAACGTTTATTGTACCGCCCGTAATATCCACAATTTCGTCCGACTGTATTCCGTCACCCTCAGCAGTGATGTTCAGCGTTCCGCCGCTGATTTCAAACGTATCGTTTACGTGAATACCGTCATTTTTAGCATTAATCGTGATGTTTCCGTTGCCGATTTCCATGCTGTCAGAAGCGTCAATACCGTGATTGTAATTGCCGTTTACGGTAAGCGCTCCATTTCCTTTTATTTCAAGATTATCTCTTGACGTTATGCATGCTTTTTCATTTTCATCACCGCTTGTATAGCTTTCACCGTCTGTGAGCGTATTTTCTGTGTTTTCCGTAATCGTGATGTATGCTTTATCCGCATTCTTTACATAAACAGCGGCGCCGTTCGGATTTGTAAGACTCATGCCGGACAATCGCAGCTTTGCCTTATCCTCCGTGTCGATTATAATCTGACCTTCCTCAAGATTGCCTGTGACCTCAAAGTCACCGCCCTTCGATATGGTGATTATGTTATCTGAAACGCTTACGCCATCGCCTGTTGTTTCCATTGTATCAAGGTTAATTGTGCCTGTGTTTTCTTTCCATGAGTCGTCCTCTTCCTCTGTCGGAGTTGTTATCGTAACTGTTTTGTCACTATCCTCCCATTCAACGTCAAGTCCGAGCATATCGCTTACGGCACGCACAGGAACAAGCGTTCTGCCGTCCTCAATTACAGGCGCTGTATCGAATGAGTATGTTTCATCATTCTTCGTCATGTCAGTATTACCGATTGTCATGCTGATAGTTTTGGACTTTTTCTTTGCCGTTATGGTCTGCGAATCTCCGTCCCACTTAACCATTGCTCCGAATGTTTCAAAAATGGCGCGCATAGGAACCATTACTCTGTCATCAATAATTTCCGGCTGTACATCAAAATCAATTGTGTTTTCGTCATATGTTACCTTTATGCCGTCATTCTTCGCCATCACGCAGCCGCTGCCAAAAGCGGCAATAAGCGAAACCAGAGTGACTGCACTTACAATTTTCTTATTCATTTTTCGTTGCTCCTTTCCTGTTAGCTTGGTTTCATTATAAATCTGTTTTCTTAAACGAACCTTAAATCGTGAGTGAAAATTTGTAAACAAAAAATGAACAAAAAAAGACAGCCTGATGGCTGCCTTTCAAGATTTCTATTACAGCAAGTGCTTTCTCAGTTCCTCACCGCTCTGCTTGCACAGATATGCAGGGGCAACGTCAAATACGGTCTTACAGCCGCTCTGACCCTCCTTGTTCATTCTGTATGCAGCTCTTGCGTACGCAATAAGCACTGATGAAGTAAATTCGGGGTTTGAATCAAGCTTCAGACTGTACTCGATAACGTGAGAGTTTTCGCCGTTCCAGCCTGTTTTGCCTGTTCTTATAACACTGCCGCCGTGAGGAATACCGCTGTGGTTCACTTTTAATTCCTCCTCGGAAATGAAATAAACAGTTGTGTCGTAGTCAGCAAAGTAGTTCGGCATTGTCTTGATTTCGTTTTCAATGCGCGCAAGGTCTGCACCCTCCTCCGCTACAACGTAGCATTCACGCGTATGCTTTTCGCGTGTTGTAAGCTCGGGGTTTTCGCCGTTTCTTACAGCATTAAGCGCCTTTTCAACGGGAACAGTGTACTGTCTTGCGTCCTTTACTCCCTCAATTCTGCGGATTGCGTCTGAATGTCCCTGACTTACGCCCTTGCCCCAGAAGGTGTAGTCCTTTCCGTCTGAAAGGATTGCGTTTGCATAAAGTCTGTTAAGTGAGAACATACCCGGATCCCAGCCGACTGAAATGATACCCACATGGCCGTTTGCCTTTGCGGCTGCGTCAACTGTGTCAAAATGCTGCGGAATATTTGCGTGTGTGTCAAAGCTGTCTATAACATTGAAATACTTTACATATTCGGGTGTCTGCTTCGGTAAATCCGTCGCGCTGCCGCCGCACAAAATCATAACGTCAATATCGTCCTTGTGCTTTTCCACATCGTTTACAGAATACACGTTTACACCCTCTGTCAGAATTTTTACCGCTGACGGGTCACGGCGCGTGAATACAGCCGCAAGCTCCACATCGTCATTCTGCTTTATGGCACATTCTATACCGCGTCCAAGATTACCATAGCCTAAAATTCCAATTCTTATCTTCATATTATCACTCCGTTTTCTATTAATCTTAAAAATTTGTTCTATCTAACATTTTAACAGATTTTTCACAAAAATACAATATATTATTGAAAATATCTTCGTATTTTGTCTGCATAAAGTAACCGCCGTACCGTACCGTACAGTACAGCGGTCATATTTTACTTCATCAGATATTTGTCAACAGCCTCCGCTGCCTGACGTCCCTCGCGGATTGCCCATACGACAAGGCTCTGACCTCTGCGGCAGTCGCCCGCCGCAAACACACCTCTAAGACTTGTTTTGTGGTCGTCCTCGCTTGCGTGGATATTGCTTCTTGCGTCAGTATCAAGTGTAAGCTGACTTAAAAGCTCCTGTTCGGGACCCACAAAGCCCATCGCTATAAGCACAAGCTCGCATGGTCTAACCTGTTCTGTTCCCTTTACAGGAACAGGAGCGCCTGTTGACCAGTCAACCTGTACAGTGTGAACAGCCTTTACCTGACCCATATCGTCACCCTCGATTTTCGTTACGGTTGTAAGATATTCTCTCGGGTCGTGTCCGTAAAGCTCAATGGCCTCCTCCTGACCGTAATCGGTCTTTTTAACTCTCGGCCATTCGGGCCACGGGTTATTAGGCATTCTGTCCTCAGAAAGCTCGCCCATAATTTCAAGCTGCGTAACGCTGTTGCAGCCGTGTCTGATTGCTGTGCCGACACAGTCTGTTCCTGTGTCGCCGCCGCCGATAACGATAACGTTCTTGCCCTCGGCATTAATATACATTCTGTCCTCAAGGTTTGAGTCAAGCAGGCTCTTTGTATTAGCCTTCAGAAAATCAACTGCATAATGCACGCCCTTAAGATTTGCGCCCTCAACCGTAAGCGCTCTCGGCTTTGTCGCGCCTGTGCAAAGCACCACTGCGTCGAACTCGTTTACAAGCTTTACGGCAGGATAATTCTTGCCGATTTCCGTATTCAGCTTAAAGGTTATTCCCTCTTTTTCCATAAGCTCAACTCTGCGCTGAACTACTGCTTTATCAAGTTTCATGTTCGGAATACCATACATCAGCAATCCGCCGGCTCTGTCAGCTCTCTCAAACACAGTTACTCTGTGTCCCATCTGATTAAGCTGGTCGGCGCAGGCAAGACCCGACGGGCCGCTGCCCACAACGGCAACACGCTTTTCCGTTGACTTTTCGGGAAGTCTCGGCACTACCTTGCCCTCTGCGAACATGGTGTCTATAATATGACATTCAATATTCTTTATAGTTACGGCAGGATCGTGCATACCAAGCGTACATGAGCCCTCGCAAAGTGCCGGACAAACTCTGCCGGTGAATTCGGGGAAGTTGTTCGTCAGTGAAAGACGTCTGTATGCCTCGTCCATATCGCCTCTGTATACAAGGTCATTCCACTCGGGAA
>CAMCPC010000165.1 GCA_945876665.1 uncultured Oscillospiraceae bacterium | reverse complement strand
TATAACAAAACAGGCGGAAAAACCCCGTTTCCGCCCGACAAATCCTATTTAAAATGAATGATTATTCTTTCTGCTGTAACCGCCGGAACGCTTTGAATCATTATTACGCTTCAGCGTCTGCATTTTCTCGTCACTGTCCTGTTTGAATTTTGAAAGCATATCCTCAAGCGACATACTCTCATTTGAGGATGCACCCCAGTCTATTTCCGCCGGACGTACAGGTCCCTTTTTCTCCTGTCTTACTTTCGGAGCTCTTTCCTTCTTTTCCTCTGCCTGTTTTATAGAAAGGCTTATCTTTCCCGAATCGTCTATTTTGATAACCTTTACCTTGACGGTATCACCCTTTTTTACACATTCATTGATGTCCTTGACGTATCTTGATGATACTTCCGATATGTGGACAAGTCCGGACTGCTTGTTTCCTATATCCACGAATGCTCCGAACGGCATCACACTTACAACCTTGCCTTCAACTACACTACCAACTGCAACCATATTATTCTGTTTGTCCTCTCTTACTCGTTTATTGCTGTTCACCGGATACATCCACAAAAACCTTAGAATTATTCTTTATAAGACCAAGCTTTTCACTTGCTATTTTTTCTATGTACTCATCGGAGTTTACCTTATCCTTAAGCGCTTCGACTTCCTTCTGACGTTCCTTTTCATATTCAATCTGATCTGTCAGACGCGCTATTTCGGCTTTGGAGGCTTTTATCTGCGGAATCTGCATAAGACCCTTGAAGGTCATACCTCCGACCAATAATACAAATATAAATATCTTTATTCCCTTTTTATGTTCCATGACAAAATCAATGATTTTGTTCTTGTATTCGTTCAGCATAAGTACCGTGACTCCTTCGTCTTATTTTCTTAATACATTTCTGTATAGGCACTAATAAAATTTTATACAAAAACAGCCACGGTGTCAAGAGTATTTTTAAAATAAGTTTAACAAATTTCAAAATATTTTCAATTATAAACAAAAATATCCCAAAAATCCATTTACTTAATAGTGAAAAGTAAAAAACTCCGCCGAGAACAAGCCCTATTATCTCATAAAATCTGAATATTCCGCTGTTAAAATTCCATACGCATGCAACAATAAAAAATACCGATATTGCGCAAAACAGTATGTCGCTCACCGCAACCGCCCAATCGGGAGGTTTAATTTCAATGCGGCACGCGCGGAAAAGGTCAAACAGCATTGATATTGCACCGCCGCACACCACCATAACAAGGAACACAAAAACCTCTCTGTTCATCATTTAAAAAGTCCTGCCAGAAATCCGTCCTTGCCCGTCTGCGTATACTGAACGCACTGTATCTCACCGTTCACGTCAAGCGTTCCGGCAGCCGTATTAAGCTGGCTTATGGAAAGCTTTTTTCCCTTTATCAAAAGTCCGCCCATAGTAGTTTTAAGCACCACTCGGCTGTCCGAAAACTCCGATACGTCCTTTACTCCCGAAAGCGACATATTTGCCCTGTTCATCATCGTGAGCGAATGCTCCGATACTGCATTCTTTTCCATAGCGTTCCCTCCATATATTTTTAATCTCAACTAAAATATATGAAGTGTTCTTTTTCTTTATTACTGCAAAGGCTTATAGAGTGATGACGCGTCATTTTTCAGCACATGCTCCGCAACAGCGGTCACCTGCACCTTTATAACCCTTTCGCCCATTTTAATTTCGATTATATCGTTTTCCTTAACGTCATAGGAAGCCTTTACAACCTTTCCGTTCACTGTTATTCTGCCCTGGTCACAGGCTTCGTTTGCCACAGAGCGTCTTTTTATCAGTCTTGAAACCTTTAAATATTTATCTATTCGCATAATTATCATTAAATCCTTTCAGAAAATTCGAGTCAGAAATAAAATACGGGTACTGCACTATAGCACAGCACCCGTACAATTTCACAAAAAAGCTCAATTACTTATTTACAACGTCCTTAAGAGCCTTACCTGCCTTGAATGCAGGAACCTTTGAAGCTGCAATCTGAATAGCCTCGCCTGTACGAGGGTTCTTGCCTGTTCTTGCTTCTCTCTGTCTTACTTCAAATGTACCAAAACCAACAAGCTGTACCTTATCGCCTGCTGTCAAAGCGTCTGTGATAGCTGCTGTAACTGCTGCTACTGCCTTTTCAGCGTCCTTCTTTGATAGTTCAGCCTTCTGAGCAACTGCTGCTACTAATTCTGTTTTGTTCATGATTTTTCCTCCTAATCAATCAAAAAAAATTTATTAGTCTTTCAGGTATTTTCACATAAAAAATGCCTGTTTGACACCTATTCTATTACAATTTTTTTAATCTGTCAATAGTTTTCCGCCATTTTAAGCCAAATTTTCCTAAAAAAGACGGATTAACTATGCTTTTTTGAGTTTTCCCAGAGCTTATCAAGCTCCTCCAAGGAAAGCTGCGCCATATCAAGGTTGTCCTTGACCGCCTCTGCTTCCATTTTTTCAAAGCGTTTTATGAACTTATCGGATGCCTTTGTAAGCGCTATTTCGGGAGTAACCTTAAGATGACGTCCGAGATTTACAACGCTGAACAGCAAATCGCCGTATTCCTCTTCAATTCTTTCTGCATTCCCTGTCTTTGCGGCTTCCTTTAATTCAGCTATTTCCTCATTCACCTTGTCATAAACAGGCTCCGTTTCCTGCCAGTCAAAACCGACACTTCCTGCCTTTTTCTGTATCTTTTCACTTCGCATAAGCGCGGGAAGATAATGCGGCACGTCCTTCAGCATCGCTGTATACGAATCAAGATTTTTCTCCTTCTTCTTGTTCTTCTCCCACTGTCCGAGCGCTTCCTCCGCCGACACCGCCTTATCAGCGCCAAACACGTGCGTGTGACGCGTTATAAGCTTTGTGCATATCTCATTTACTACATCATCAAAATTAAACGCGCCTCTTTCCTCGGCTATTCTTGCATGAAACACCACCTGCAAAAGCACGTCGCCAAGCTCATTTGCAAAAGCATGGTCATCACCGCTGTCAAGCGCGTCTATGGCTTCGTAGCACTCCTCTATCATGCTTTTCTTTATACTCTGATGCGTCTGTACCTTATCCCACGGGCAGCCGTTTTCACCGCGGAGCTTTACCATAATATCAAGTAAATCATCTATAGTATATTTCTTCATCTGTGTTCTTCCTTTCTATGAATACTATTTTATAGTATACCACCCCGCAGTATTTTTTACAAGTCTAACCTTTAAGTATTTTCCGTACCTCGCCTATCGAAACGGCATTCGTGATAAACAGCACCGCCACATATGCCATGCACGCCGCTATACATACGGCTACAAGTGATATTATTCCGCCGCACAGCGCGTATTTCAAAAGCCTTATTACAAAGAGCATTACAGCCGCCGCTGCCGCAGGCTTTATAATTATTGCCGTAATATTTTGTTTTAAACATAAACATTTGCGTATTGCAATTAAATTCAGTATCATAACCACCGTATATGCCGCGATTGAGCTTATTGCGCTGCCGTAGATGTTTATTTCGGGTATTGCCACAAGATACCAGCTTAGCGATAGCTTTATCACGCTTCCCGCAAGCGCCGTGAAAAACGGCAGCATTATTCTTCCTGCCGATTGCAGTATTGATGAGGTTATCTGCGTTACGCACATCATCACCACGCAGGGTGCAACAACCCTTAACATATCCGCCGAGGCGCTGTTATGAAACAGCACCGACAATATCTCACCGCTCATTGTGTACATCACAACTCCGCACGGGAGCGACAGCATTACCGCAAGACGTATGCCTATGTCAGTGGCAAGCTGTGCCTTTTTTATGTTGTTTACGGCTATCGCGCCTGCCACAACAGGCAATATGCTTACGCCGAGAGTTGCGAGTATTCCCACAGGCAGATGAAACACTGTA
>CAMCPC010000164.1 GCA_945876665.1 uncultured Oscillospiraceae bacterium | reverse complement strand
TCCTTTGTATATACTCCGTCATGCTGAATATGTGCGCGCATTGTGTCGTTAAGCTGAATATCAAGTACGTGCATAACCTCTTTTTTCAGATTTTCATCATCAATCGGGAACATTATCTCAACACGTCTGTTCAGATTTCTCTGCATCCAATCCGCACTGGCACAAAATACATTTTCCTGACCGTCATTATAGAAATAATAAATTCTCGTATGCTCAAGGTATCTGCCTATTATTGAACGGACTGTTATATTTTCCGAAAGTCCCTTAACTCCCGCGCGCAGAGCGCAAATTCCGCGGACAATCAAATCAATCTTTACACCGCTCTGGCTTGCCTTATATAAAAGCGCAATAATCTTCGGATCAACAAGTGAGTTTACCTTTGCAATAATTCGCGCCTTTTTTCCCTCTTTTGCGTGTCTTATTTCACGTTCAATCATTTCTTCGGTCTTTTTCCTCAACCACAGCGGTGCAAGAATAAGCTTGTTCCAGTGTGACGGCTCTGAAAATCCCGAAATCATATTAAAGAACGCGCCTGCATCGTCACCAATCTGCTTTGAACAGGTAAGAAGTCCCATATCAGTATAGAAATTCGCCGTTATATCGTTATAATTGCCCGTTCCAAGGTGAACATATCTTCTTATACCGTCCTCCTCGCGGCGCACAATTTCCGTAATTTTTGAATGTGTTTTCAAGCCGAGAAGTCCGTATATAACATGACAGCCTGCTTTTTCAAGCTTTCGCGCCCATATAATGTTATTTTCCTCATCAAAACGCGCTTTTAATTCCACAAGCACACTTACCTGTTTGCCGTTTTCCGCCGCGCGCGAAAGCGCTTCAATAATCGGCGAATTGCCGCTTACTCTGTAAAGAGTCTGCTTTATAGCAAGAACATTTTCGTCAACCGCCGCCTGCTTAATTAGATCAACTATCGTTGAAAAGCTGTCATATGGGTGATGAAGAAGAATATCTCCCTCACGGATTTTTTCAAATATATCAACATTTTTAAGTTCAGGTCTTACCTGAGATTTGAACGGCGTATATTTATATTTTGAAAAACCGTCCTCGCTGTAAAGCTTATTTAAAAATGTGAAGTCTATCGGACCATTTATTTTATATATATCATCATTTTTAACCTTAAGTTCTTTTTTGAGTATTGAAAGAATCTCATTTTTTATATGAGAATCAACCTCAAGACGGATTACACCGCTTCTTTCACGCTCCTTAAGGCTTTTCTCAATTTCAAGCAGCAAATCCTCGCTGTCGTCCTCATCAATGGGAATATCCGCATCACGCATAACTCTGTACGGATATGAGCAAAGCACATCATATCCCATAAACAGCATCGGCAAAAATTCCTGTACTATTTCTTCAATAAGTATAAACTGACTTTTTCCGTTTTCGGAAGGCAGCTTTACTATTCTCTTAAAAATTGACGGTATCTGAACGGTTGCAAACGCCTGCTCCTTCTTTTCCTTTTTAATAAGAGCACAGATATTCAATACCTTATTCTGAATAAGCGGAAACGGTCTTGATGAATCCACTGCCATAGGTGTCAGCACAGGGTATATTTCATTTTTGAAATACTTTTCTATAAACCTTTTCTGTTCGTCCGAAAGCTGATTTCTGTTAAGCACAGATATATTTTCCATTGCAAGCTGAGGCAATAATAGCTTTGAATATGTATTATACTGCGCATCAACCATATTATGTGTCTTTTCCGAAATCTTTTCAAGCTGTTCTGTTGGTGTAAGTCCCGAAGCGTCCTTTTTCTTATAATCGGATATTTCCATATTTTTCAGTGACGCTACACGCACCATAAAAAATTCATCAAGATTTGAGCTTGTTATGGCAAGAAATTTAAGACGTTCAAATAATGGATTTTCCTTATCCCTTGCCTCATGCAGAACACGCAGATTAAAATCCAGCCATGAAAGCTCTCTATTTATATAATTTTCACTTTTGCCGTAATCTTCCATTTTATTTCAACCCCTTCTTAATAAGAACCGCCTTTATACCGAAAACTTCTTCAAAAACTTCCTCTGCTATGTTAAACTCCCTTTCTTCAAGAGTTATATCCTCATCGCTGTACGCTGTTATAATAAGATTTCCGTTTCTTATAACAGATTTTACATCTTTAATCTTCTGATTATGTTCCACATCAAGAGCCTTTGAAAGAGAAAGTATTGCAGCAAGCTTTGATATAAGCAGCTTCCTGTTTTTTGAATAATACTTATATTCTTCAAAATCAAACACGCCTTTTTGGAACAAAACAACACATGAAATTATCTCATGCTCCTTTTGTGAAAGACCTATAATAGGATTTGCCTTTATAATATCGTATGAATATTTGTTGTAGTCATTTATATTTATATAATAACCCGTATCGGCAAATATTGACGCAACCTTTAAAAGCACAAGATGTCTTTTTGAAAGTCCGAACCTTTTTGAAAGCGTAGTCATAAGACAAGCGCCTATATCTATAACCTTGTTATAATGTCTGCGGCTTACATCATATTTACCCGCATAATACTTTGAACTTGAAATAATATCATCTGTAAATATATGCTTTGTATGGGTATAGGCATTTTTTTCAACATACTCAACAAGTATTCCGTCAACAAGTGATATATCCGGCGCAATTATTATTTTATCCTTTTCATTGCCGATAAACATTTTATAGAAAAGTATTGAAGGAATAGTAAGCTGCGCTATTTCATAAGGAATTTCATATTTATCGGATACATAGTCAATTCCTCTGTCCTCTATCAGCCTGTACACATTATCAAGGTCATTTATTGTAATGTTATCATTTTCCGTGTCACATATCTTCTTTATATATTTTATCTGATTTCCCATTGCTACAAAATATTTGTAGTCGGGATTTTTATAAAACGCCTTTTTATAATTATTTATATTTGACTTTATAAAATCCTCAAGTATTCCTATATTATTGTTACAGGACAAATTTTCCAGAACCCTCAGTGAGCCTGTAGGGACATTCTGTGAAAATTTAAGCTCTGATCCCTCATAATATGAAACCTGCATACTTCCCGAAGATACATCAACTATAACAGCTCCTGCTTCTATAATATTATCAAAATAATCATTCTGCAGCGCAAAAGCCTTGTTATGAAGAAAACGTTCTTCCTCATTTGAAATTATATTTACCTTTATGCCCGTTCTGATATTAATCTGGTCTATTATATATTCGCTGTTTGAAGCCTCTCTCACAGCAGTGGTGGCATAGCATACATAATCATCCACGCCGTAGCCCTTCATTATACGAAGATATTCCTCAAAGCAGCCGCATATCTTATCAACTATATTATAGCTTATCTTTCCCGTTGCATATGATTCCTTGCCAAGCGATATATCATAGTTAACCGTATCAAGAACAGATATACCGTTTTTCTTTGATATTTCAGCTATCCTCATACTTATTCCCGTAGACCCCAATTCTATTGCTGCAAAAACCTTGTATCTCGGCACTTTTCCTCATATCCCTTCCACTAATTTAATACAAACACTTAATCTTTCTTTAATTATACATAATTATAAAAAAAATCTCAATATTTTTCTTGATTAATTTACGTAAATTTGATATTATAGAAAGTAGACTGAAAAATATTATTATACGTTTGTTTTTTACAAAATATGTTAAAAATATCAAAAAGGAGGAAATATGATGGATATGGATATAACTGAAATCTGGGACAGAACTATTGTAAGTGTAAAAAACAATATTAATTCACCTATAAGTTATAATGTACATATAAAGGTAACAAAGCCTGTTTCTCTTATAAACTCTGTCTTTACCATTTCAGTACCAACATCAATAAATAAAAATATAATAGAATTCAGATATAAGAATTTTATTGAATCCTCTCTTGAAAAGGTTACAGGTCAGAAGCT
>CAMCPC010000163.1 GCA_945876665.1 uncultured Oscillospiraceae bacterium | reverse complement strand
CGGTGGAGTAACCTGCACTTTCATAATTGCTTATTTCTGACTGCTTTACGTATATCGTCACATCCTCCGGCGCATACATCAGAGTCACAGGCTCAGTGTACCAGCCAACGTTTTCATAATCGGCAGTTTCGTTTTCATATATGCACAGTGTGCGTCCGTCCGGCGCATACATAGTGCGTACAGGTGCAGTGTACCAACCGTTATTTGTGTATTTTTCTGCATTAAAAGATAATACTCTTTTATGCTGACCGCTTTCGTTATAGATTACGGTGCTATATGAATACAAATATACAGCCGCTGCCGCGATACATACTGCCGCTGCAGTAAAAGTGATTAGCAATTTTTTTCTCATATGTATTTCCCCAAATTCATTCAAATTACAATAATCATATCACAAATTAAGGGATAAATCAATTATTTGCCGTTTAATATGGGTGAAAATCCGATTTATTTGTGATTTGGTAAAATTTATATTGATAAGTACTTGATTTTTTTGACAAAATATATTAGAATATAGATATATGATTAAATCACAAAAGATTCAGGAGGATTAATTTATGATTACAGCAGGCGATTTTAGAAACGGAAGAACCTTTGAGCATGAAGGCAACGTATATCAGATAGTTGAATTCCAGCACGTTAAGCCGGGTAAGGGTGCAGCGTTCGTAAGAACAAAGCTTAAGAACATCATCAGCGGCGGTGTTGTTGAAAAGACTTTCAGACCGACAGAAAAGTTTGAAGAAGCTCATATCGACAGAAAGGATATGGCATATTCATACGGTGATGACGATTTCTATCATTTCATGGACAATGAAACATTCGATATGATTGACATTGCTAAGGCAGAAATTGAAGATGCAATGAAGTTTGTTAAGGAAAACGATGTATGTAAGGTAATGTCATACAAGGGCAACATTTTCGGTGTTGAGCCTCCGACATTTGTTGAACTACAGGTTACAGAAACAGAGCCCGGCTTTGCAGGTAATACATCTACAAATGCAACAAAGCCTGCAACACTTGAAACAGGCGCTACAATTCAGGTTCCTTTGTTCGTTGATGTTAACGAGATGATCAGAGTTGACACGAGAACAGGTGAATATATGGAACGTGTAAAGTAATTTATCCGACATTTATGAGGTAATATTATGGAAGATTTGATAAAAAAGGTTTCTTATCTAAAGGGTTATGCGGACGGTCTTGATATAAGTCCCAAGAGCGACGAGGGCAAGCTTATTTTGAAGCTTCTTGACGTGCTTGGTGAAATGGCAGAGGCTGTTGAAGAGCTGACAGACAGAGTCGAAGACGTTGAGGACGTTGTGGACGAGCTTGATGAATGCGTATTCGACATTGCCGAGGATATTTACGGCGATGATGATTACGAGGACTATGACGACGATTACGATGACGATGATTTTGTGGACGATTATGACGACGATTATGACAGTGACGGCAATGATTATTTTGAAATTCAGTGCCCGAACTGCGGCGAGGACGTTATGATTGATTTTGATATGATTGATGATGATAATGCCATCGTGTGCCCGAATTGCCATGAGGAAATCGAGCTTGAATTTGATCTCGATGAAGATGACGAAGAATAATTTTTAGTTATGAGAAAAAGGACGTGCAGTCCTTTTTTTCATGTGGAGGAAAACATGAAAGGACTTTATATTCACGTACCTTTTTGCAGACAGAAATGTAAATATTGCGATTTTGTGTCTTTTGTAGGCAAGGAAACGATGGCGGACGAATATATTAAGGCGCTGAAACGTGAAGCGGAGGAATACCGAGGCGAAAAGATAGATACCGTATTTATAGGCGGCGGAACTCCGTCTGCCTTGACAGCGGAGCAGATAAAGGAAATTGCGCGTATGTGTTTTGATGTGTTTGACATTGCGCAGGACTGTGAATTTACCATTGAGGCAAACCCCGGAACCCTTGACGACAGCAAAATAACCGCCATGCTTGATGGTGGGATAAACCGCATAAGTGTGGGAGTGCAGTCGTTCAATGATACAGAACTACGAAAAATCGGACGAATACATGACGCTAAAACCGCATATAATACAATTTGGCATCTCAAAAAAATGGGATTTTTAAACATTAATCTTGACCTTATGACTGCCCTTCCGAATCAAACAATGGAAAGCCTGAAAAACACGCTTGAAACAGCCGTATCACTTCCTGTTTCGCATATATCTGCATACAGCCTTATTATAGAGGACGGCACACCGCTTGAAAGAGAGTATTCAAGGGGACAGTTTGTACTTCCTGATGAGGATGAGGACAGGGAAATGTACGCATATACGGTGGATTTTCTGAAAAAGAACGGCTTTTTGCAGTACGAAATATCGAATTTTGCAAGGTCAGGCTGTGAGTGCAGACATAATATAATATACTGGACAGGCGAACCCTATATCGGTCTTGGCACGGCAGCACACTCATATAACGGCGATGCGCGATACTATAACACCTCCGATATAAATGAATATATAAACGGCGCAGAAAGGGCGCTTACACCGCTCACACGTGAGGATAAAATATCTGAATTTATAATCACGGGACTAAGAATGAACAGAGGAATAAGCGAAAAGATGTTTCGTGAACGATTCGGCATAGATATTAAGTCGCTTTATGGAAAAGAAATCGAAAAATTTATAGGGCTTGATTTAATGCGTTATGACGGTGAAAACTACTCACTTACGGAAAAGGGTATAGACGTATCAAACTCAATTTTGTGCGAATTTGTATAAATTGTTAATAAATTATGAAAACTTAAATGAATCACTTGACAAGTGAGTATAATAGTGGTATCTTATAGTTGTTAGCACTCAAGGTATGCGAGTGCTAACAATAAAAATACGTATGTACCGTATAGAAAGGGTGATTGTTATGGATTTAAGCGACAGAAAAAGAAAAATCCTTCAGGCAATCATTGACGAATATATCGGTACTGCCGAACCTGTTGGTTCAAGAGCTATTTCAAAAAAGGAAAATCTGGGACTGTCAAGCGCCACAATAAGAAACGAAATGGCGGACCTTGAGGAAATGGGGTATCTTATACAGCCGCATACCTCCGCGGGACGCGTACCCTCTGATGAAGGATACCGCTTTTATGTAAATTCACTTATGCAAAGTTACAAAATCGGTATGGAAGCTGTAGCACAGCTTCAGAATGTGCTTGAAGCAAGAGTGAGTCAGCTTGAAAAGCTGATAAGGTACGCAGGCGCGATAGCGTCAAATCTGACGGAATACACCACGGTTGTGACGGCGCCCAAGGAAAACAACTTTGAAATAAAGAAAATTGACCTTGTAATGATTGCGAGCCGCACAGTGATGCTGATTGTGGTGACGCGCAAGGTAAGAAGTCAGGCTATGAACATAGATATTGACGAAGCAACCTGCGCAAAGCTTTCAGAAATACTAAATCAGAATCTTGCAGGACTGAGGGCAGGAGATATAACATTTGAAAAAATAGATGATATGCAGAAGGAGATTGAGCAGAAGCTTTCGCTGCAGCCGAAGGTGCTTATAGACATACTTCATTTTGTATATGACACCATAACGGAGGACAACGAAACAGAAATATATGTCAACAATGCAAAATCTATACTGCGTTATCCTGAATACAGCAATGTAGAAAAGGCAGAAAGGATTTTATCATTTCTGGAGGATAAGGAAAATCTGAAAAAGCTTGTTGAAGCAGACGGCGGCAGCGGTATAGAAGCTAAAATTGGTAAAGAAAATGATTTTGAAATATTGCAGGACTGCTCACTTGTGAGCATGAATTATTCGCTTGGTGATGATGCGGCGGGCAAAATTGCCGTTATAGGACCTAAGCGCATGAATTACGCAAAGGTGTTTGCAAGTCTTGACCTTATTTCAAATGAAATAGATAAAATACTTGGTTACTATATGA
>CAMCPC010000162.1 GCA_945876665.1 uncultured Oscillospiraceae bacterium | reverse complement strand
ACAGCTGTTTCCGTTGAAAGATGGTATTTTAGAGGATATTGGCACTATTATTTCAGATTTTGACTTCTAAGTATAATAAAGAGTGATTTACCTTACTTGGATTTGTATTTTGTATTTCCTCCCTACAAAAATAAAAGACTATCAATAGTTTGACAGTCTTTTATTTTTCTACTTTCGGCGGACGTTCGCCGAAGAACTGATACAGATTACATTTTATCATTCCGTTATACAACTTGCGTTTTTTGTTTGCTTTTTTACCAAACAGCTTTTCAAAATTTTCATTTGAAGTAATTATATAATAAGACCACTTATCAAGCTTTTTAAAATTAACTCCGAGATCCTTATATAATTTTTCACATTCCTTGATTTCGCCGATACGTTCGCCGTATGGAGGATTACATATAATTGTTCCGTAAGGCATATCAAAATTGATTTTTCGCGCGTCACCCCGCTTGGGAACAACAAACTCCCCTACTCCTGCTTTTACGGCATTATTCTTTGCAAGCTCTACAGTATCACTGTCTATATCATATGCGTATATTTCAAGCGGGACATCACGTTCAAGCGATTTTGCTTCATCTTTTACTTTATCCCAAAGACAGTTATCAACCTGTGAAAACTCATTAAACGCAAATTCGCGTGATATTCCCGGGGCAATATTTCTCTTTATCATAGCCGCTTCAATAGGAATAGTACCGCTTCCGCAAAACGGATCGCAAAGCGGATATTCATATTTCCAGTGACTAAGCTCCACCATTGCCGCGGCAAGAGTTTCCTTAAGCGGAGCAACGTTGGAGAGCCGTCTGTAGCCCCTTTTATGAAGTCCCTCACCGGAGGTGTCTATCATGAGTGATACCTTGTCCTTAAAAATTGAAAACTGTATCTGATAAGTAACCCCATCTTCAGGAAGCCATGATATGCCATACTCTGTTGACAGGCTATCCGCCACTGCTTTTTTTATAATAGCCTGACAATCCCTCACGCTTGCAAGTGTGGATTTCAATGAATATCCTTTTACAGGGAATGCGTCATTTTTACCTATAAAATGTCCCCAGTCAACAGCTTTTGTCCTCTCAAACAATTCATCAAATGTAACAGCTTCAAATTCAGCCGTTTTTATGAGTACGCGTTCGCCTGTTCTTACCCACATATTTGCTCTGCAAACAGCTTCCCAATCACCGTAAAATGTGACGCGTCCGTCCTCTACGGACGCGGTTTCATATCCGAGCCTGCGCACCTCTCGTGCCGCAAGTGCTTCAAGTCCGAATAATGTTGTTATCACAATTTCAAATTTATCCATAATTATTTTTTCTTTCTCTTGTATTTTTTCTTTTGCTTTTTCTTTTCACATTTTGGTTGTTCATGTTTCTTTTCAAATGTTTTCAAAATCTTTTTTGTAGCATCCCTTTCAAGCACAAAATCAATCTGTCTTAACAGAATGTCAGCTCTTGCAAGTACAACCTTAACGCAGTCACCCGACTGATACGTTCTCTTTTTACGTCTGCCTGTGAGAATATTTGTTCTTTCATCGAATTCATAATAATCATCCGTCATATTTTCAAGGCGGATAAGTCCTTCTACGGAATTTTCCAGCTCCACAAACATTCCGAAATTAGTAACATTTGCAACTACACCCTCAAAGGTTTCACCTACAAAGCTGCTCATATACGCCGTTTTCATCAGGTCATCCACATCACGCTCCGCATGCTCGGCATTGACCTCGCACTCGCTTGACTGCTTTCCTGCTGCGGCCACATAATTCTACAGATATGGTATTCTATCCCCTGTCAGCTTGCCGTCCAAAAAGTCCTTTAGCAGTCTGTGTATCGCCAAATCGGGGTAACGCCTTATCGGTGAAGTGAAATGACAGTAGTATTTTGCCGCCAGACCGAAATGTCCCAGATTTTCTTCACTGTATTTCGCCTTCATCAAGGACTGCAACATTGTTGAGGATATTATCCGCTCCTCGGGAGTTCCTGTCACGTCATCAAGTATTTTTTGCCGTGCTTTTGGATGAATCGGATTATCGCGGTCAATCTTTCCTTTAAAAGAAAATCCGAAATGAGTAATAAAGTCATTGAAAGCCATTATTTTTTCAAGTGAAGGCGCTTCGTGATTACGATAAATAAACGGAATTTCCGCCCAGAAGGCATATTCTGCAATAGTTTCATTTGCAACAAGCATGAATTCCTCAATCATCTTGTTAGAAACGCCCCTAATATCCTTTACTATGTCAACAGGCTCGCCGTCCTCATTCACAACCACATGACTTTCAGGGAAATCAAACTGGATTGCGCCTCTTTGCGTACGTTTTCCGCGAAGTATCTGCGCAAGGCTCTCCATGAGCTTTAATGTGGGTATCATATAATTATATCTTTCACACAGCTGTACATCATTTTCTTCAAGTATTTTGTTTACATTATTGTAGGTCATACGCTCCTTTGAACATATAACCGACTTGCAAAGCTTGTGATTCAATACGTTTCCGTCACCCGTTATTTCCATAAACACAGACAAAGTAAGCCTGTCAACCTTTGGGTTCAAGCTGCATATACCGTTTGAAAGACGTTCGGGCAGCATGGGTATAACTCTGTCCGCAAGATACACGCTTGTACCTCTTTCATAGGCCTCATGCTCCAGCGCGCTGCCGTCCGTCACGTATTCCGAAACGTCTGCAATGTGTACTCCAAGGTAATAATTTCCATTATCCGTAAGAGTGAGCGAAACAGCATCGTCAAAATCGCGCGCATCATCACCGTCAATAGTGAATATAAGCATATCACGTAAATCTTCCCTGCCGTCGAGCTTAGATGTATCAACGGATTGGGGGATTTTATCTGCTTCTCTTAAGGTTTCTTTGTCAAATTCCTGTTTTATATCATTGCCGATTATTATACCCTCGACACAGCTTTTCAGTGAATTTTCATCGCCCAGAACGCTTATTACTTCACCGAAAACCTTACCGCTTTCGGTATATTTTATAACGCTTGCAGCAACCCTGTCGCCTACCTGTGCCGTCATTATTTTTTCGGGAGCTATGCTTACCTTTGCATATATCTGCCTGTTATCGGGGCGCAGATAAAAATATCCATCCTTTTCCTTATAGATAATACCTACTATTATTTTGTTATGTCTGTCAAGCACCTTTATAACGCGTCCCTGACGGTGATTAAGCTTTTTATCGGTCTTGTCAATACGCACAAGCACCTTGTCACCATTAAGGGCTGTTGCCATATCGTCGCCTGACACGAAAACGTCCTCCTCGTCCTCATCATCACAAATAAGGAAACCGAAATATCCCTTTGCATTACATGAAAGACGTCCTACAGCACAGAGAGATTCATTATCCACCGAAACATATCTTCCCTTTTTGGTTACATATATTTTTCCTTCAACGCACAACTCACTCAAAATCTCAGACAACTGTTCTTCTGCCTCAGTTGGCACATCAAGCACAGCCATAAGTTCTTTGAATTTCAGTGGTACATATTCTTTTGAATTGATAAAAGCCAGTATTCTTTCTTTTCTGTCCATAATTTTCTCCTATTACCATGTTACAACAATATTTTATAACAAATATACGATATGTCAAGACCTAATTTTGCTTACAATTTACACTAACAAATACAATTTTTTATACGATAACCATATAATATGTAAAAAAAGCTATATTTAATCAGTTTTGTAATCTTTTTGTTACATTATAGTAATAAAAAGGTTATTGACGAACTTAAAAGATAGATGTATAATAACTTTATGCTATTTTAAAATGGGTTTTTAATGAGCAAATAAAAACCTTACAAAGAAAGGAATGGATACGCAAATGAAAAAAAAGAGCTTAGTTACTCTTTGTTTCGTTGTTGCGCTTGCTCTGATCCTTAACTACGTTGCTTTCATAGGCTTCAATGTAGCAGGATTTT
>CAMCPC010000161.1 GCA_945876665.1 uncultured Oscillospiraceae bacterium | reverse complement strand
GTCATGCCGATACCGTTGTCGCTTATCACAAGCTTTTTCGCGTCCTTAAAGATTGATACGGTTACCTTGAATTTTTCGTCCTCACCGATTTGGGCGTCACCTATGCCCGCCAGCTTTTTCAGCTTTGTGATTGCGTCACAGCCGTTTGAAACAAGTTCTCTCAGGAATATGTCCTTGTCCGAATAAAGCCACTTTTTTATGATAGGGAAAAGATTTTCGCTGTCAACTGAAATATTACCCTTTGCCATGTAAATCACTCCTAAAAATTTTCTTTAATGATATGATAATACTAATTTTTAGAAAAGTCAATAGAAAATTAGCACTCAACAGCATTGAGTGCTAACAATTTACAATTTATTCATATTTTATCTGATTTTATGTCATCAATCATCTGTCGTATATGGGATATTCGACAATTTTAACTTGACAAAATTATTGCTTCTCATCTATACTGAATATGTCGGCAGCCTTCCGGCAGGAGGGAGGTGACACTGATATGAATACAATACTAACACTTTTAACAGCCGTTGCGGCTCATGTAATCGCACATTACATATGCCGGTGGCTCGACGGTTTGTTAGCCGACAAGTAACAGCCACAGCGTAAAAAGACCCTCAGGGAATTGCGACTTCCCTGAGGGTCTTGCTGTTGGTGACACCAACAATGAAATAATACTAACACTTATTCATAATTATATTATCACAAGAGTGTAGAAATGTCAACATTATTTAAAAATTTTACACATATCCATAAATTCCCCTTACGCTTACCTCGCCGGAGGTGACGCGTATAATTCCGCTTGCGGTATCAACCACAAGCGCGCCGTTTTCGTCCACGTCAACGGCTGTGCCGGTAACGGTTTCTTTTTTGAAAATCACGCTCACATCACGTCCGATTGTGACGCAGTATTTTTTGTATTCGTCAAGAATTGCTCCAAGTCCGCCGTCAAGGAACTTCTTATAATAATATTCAAATTCATTCAAAAATTTGGCTATTATTTCATTACGAACATATTTTTTTCCGCTTTCGATGTACATTGAGGTAGCGCGGTCGGCAATTTCTTCATCGAAACTTTCCATGTTGACGTTAATGCCCGTTCCGCATATAACATAGTTTACACTGTCTATTTCTGCGGACATTTCTGTAAGTGTGCCACATATTTTTTTGCCGCCGATAACAATATCATTGGGCCATTTAATCATGGAATTAAGACCAATCGCTTTGCATACGGCAATTCCTGTCACGAGAGTTATCTGTGATACTTCGAGAGGGGATATGTCCGGCTTTAAAAGTATTGTGTGCCAGATTCCTGTGTCGCGCGGCGAAACCCAGCCGCGTCCGCGGCTGCCCTTGCCGTGGGTCTGCACCTCGGCAATGAACACGCTGCCCTCCGGCTCGTCGCTGTTCGCCTTTGCGCGTTCGTTGGTGGTGTCTGTTTCGTCATATATAAACAGCGTTCTGCCGATAAATTCTGTGTTAAGTCCGCTTTTTATGCCGCTTTCCGTTATGAGGTCGGGGGAGGAAATAAGGCGGTAGCCCTTGTTGGTTACGGACTCAATCTCGTATCCGTCCTCCTTGAATTTCTTTATAGGCTTCCACACCGCCGCGCGCGAAATGTTAAGCTGCTCGCTTATGCGCTCACCCGAAACGTAGCCGTCAGTGCTTTTTAAAATATCTAAAATTTTCTGCTTCAATGCTATCAACCCTTTCAGGTTAAATTATACATTCTTTTGATGTAAAAATCAATGGTTTTCGCATGAAAAAGGGACTGCCCGAAGACAGTCCCATTTATTATTCGTTCACCACGAATTTGTCGTCTGCAACGTCAACTGTGATTTTGTCGCCGTTCTTGATGTTTCCGTCAATGATTTCCTCGGACAGCATATCCTCGATTTCATTCTGGATTGCACGTCTTAATGGTCTTGCGCCGTATACGGGGTCAAAGCCTGATTTTGCAATCTTCTCGATTGCTGCGTCAGAGAACGATACCGTAATATCGTTTGCGTTAAGCCTTGTTTCAAGGGATTTCAGCATAAGCTTTGCAATCTCCTTGATATTGTCCTCACTAAGTCTGTCGAATACGATAATATCGTCAATTCTGTTCAGAAATTCCGGCTTGAACGCACGCTTAACTTCGTCCATAACCTTGTTCTTAATCTTTTCGTGCTCGGAAAGGTTCTTGTTATCCTCGCCGTTGTTAAAGCCAAGCTTTGAGGAAACGTTGCCCAGAATTTCCTTTGCTCCAAGATTTGATGTCATAATGATAACGGTGTTCTTGAAATCAACCTTTCTGCCCTGCGCATCGGTCAGAATACCGTCGTCAAGGATTTGCAGCATGATGTTGAACACGTCGGGGTGTGCCTTTTCGATCTCGTCGAACAGTATTACGGAATACGGATTTTTTCTGATTTTTTCCGTAAGCTGTCCGCCCTCCTCAAAGCCTACATATCCCGGAGGTGAGCCGATGAACTTAGAAACGGCGTGCTTTTCCATGTATTCCGACATATCAACACGGATAAGCGCGTTTTCGCTGCCGAACATTGCCTCGGCAAGGGTTTTTGAAAGCTCCGTTTTACCTACACCCGTAGGGCCGAGGAACAGGAATGAGCCTATCGGACGCTTCGGATCTTTAAGACCTGCTCTGCCGCGCTTAATAGCCTTTGCAACGGCGGTTACAGCCTCGTTCTGTCCAATAACGCGCGCGTGTAGGATATTTTCAAGATTTTTCAGTCTTTCCATTTCCTCTTCCTTTAGCCTTGCGGCAGGAATGTGCGTCCAGTCTGCAAGGATTTCGGCAATGTCGTCCTCGTCAACCACCAGCGCTGATGATGAGCCTGTACCCTTCCAGTCTGCTTTTAATTTATCCACTTCTTCCTTTAGCACGTTTTCCTCGTCACGTATTTTTGCCGCCTTTTCATAGTCCTGTGCCGTGATAGCCTCCTGCTTTTCTGATTGCAGCTTTTCCAGTTTCTTTTCCTTTTCTTTAAGGTCGTCAGGCTCAGTCTGTGAGCCAAGACGTTTCTTTGACGCTGCCTCGTCAATAAGGTCAATAGCCTTGTCGGGCAGGAAACGGTCTGTGATATATCTTGATGAAAGCTTTGCCGCCGCTGTAAGCGCGTCATCAGTAATTGTTACGCTGTGGTGTGCCTCGTACTTGTCGCGTATCCCCTTTAGTATTTCAACAGTTTCCTCAACTGTCGGCTCGCCGACTGTTACAGGCTGGAAACGTCTTTCAAGCGCAGCGTCCTTTTCGATATATTTTTTATATTCTTTAAGAGTTGTCGCGCCGATAACCTGCAATTCACCACGCGCAAGGAACGGCTTTAAAATATTTGACGCGTCCATGCTGCCCTCGGCGCTGCCTGCGCCGACAATTGTGTGGAACTCGTCAATGAACAGAATAACGTTCTTTGCCTCAAGCACCTCGTTTATGACCTTCTTTAAGCGTTCCTCAAATTCGCCGCGGTACTTCGCGCCGGCAACCATGCTTGACAAATCAACGGATACAAGACGCTTTGTTTTAAGCGGCTCAGGAACATCACCTGAGGCGATTTTCTGCGCCAAGCCCTCAATAACCGCCGTTTTACCAACGCCCGGCTCACCGATAAGGCACGGGTTGTTCTTTGTACGTCTTGAAAGTATCTGCGTAACACGCTCAATTTCCTTGCTGCGTCCGATTACGGGGTCAAACTTTCCCTCTTTCGCGATTGCGGTGAAGTCGCGTCCGAACTGGTCAAGGGTAGGTGTCTGTGAATTGGGGTTGGGCGCGTACTCGCCGCCCTGCGGTGAGTCGATTTCAACATCGCCCTCGATTGAACGTACCGTTTCCGTGTAGAAATTCGGCAGATTTACGCCCAGTGCGCCGAGAATTTTCGCCGCAACACCGTCACCATCACGGATAATCGCCATAAGAATATGCTCCGTACCGATATATT
>CAMCPC010000160.1 GCA_945876665.1 uncultured Oscillospiraceae bacterium | reverse complement strand
ACGGACTGAATATATCTGATGACGCGTATGAGCTTTTGGCAAGGCTTGCAGACGGTTCAATGCGTGACGGGTTAAGCATACTTGAAAGAGTTGTTTCCGCCTGCGGTAATTCAATTACAGCCGAAAATATAACATCAACGCTCGGTATTTCAACAGCTGACTCAGTATTCCGGATTACCGAGGCAATAGAAAACGGTGATGTAAACAAAATAATCTCCGTCATTGATGACATCATGTCGGACGGAAAGGATTTAAGGGTATTTATTGATTCGCTTATCAAGAATTTCCGTGATATGCTTTTATGTAAAATAGCAGATAATTCCGATTCAATGCTTGACTACAATGCGGAAGATATGATAAAATTAAAAGCGCTGTCAGACAGAATGTCCTTTGAGAAAATATCTCATGCGGCATCTGTGCTTTCGGACGCGCAGGCTGACACGAAATGGATAAAGTCACCGCGTATCATATACGAGCTTGCTCTTATCAAAATTGCCAAGCCCGAATTTGACGATTCCCCAGCCGCCGTTATGGACAGGCTCACAACACTTGAAAATAAGGTTGCAAACGGTGCTGTGACGGATACTTCCTCACTTTCCGACAGAATAGGAAGGCTTGAAGAGAAAATCAAAAACGGTGTTATGGTAAACAAAGAGCCGGTTGCCGAAAAGAAAAAGCCGGAGGAAAAGAAGAAAACTCCCACGAGGCTTTATAATCCTATCCCCGGCTATGAGCTTACGTCGGACAACCCTATTGTAAAAACTGCAAAAAAATGGGACAACATATCCCTTACCATCTGTAACAGTGCGGGACATCTCAAGCCCTGTCTTATGAACAGACCAATCACCATTGATGCTGACGGAATAATTCTTTTATTTAGACGTGATGAATACACTTATAAGCTTGCCGTAACATACAAAGATAAAATTCAGCAAACTTTTAAACGTGCTTCCGGCACTGATTATGCTGTAAAAATGGCTTATGAGGACGAAATTCAGGAGGAGCTTGTGGATTTCTGGAATTTGCCGTCATCGGGCAGTGATACTTCTGAAAACAGCAATACTTCAGAAGCATCGGCAGATCCGCTTGATAATCTTGTAAAAAACTTCGGCGAAATAATCGAGGACGCAGACGAAAGCGAATTTGTGGAGTACGATTCAGCCGAGGACAGCTTTTCTCAGTCGTCATTTGACGAGGACGATGACCACGAGGAATTTTTAGACCAAAGTGAATTATCCGATGAGGATGAAAATAATTAAAAACAAAGAAAGAGGTAAATTAAAATGGGAAAATACAAAGGCTTTGCAGGTGCAGGCATGAACGCTAACAAGAATGTAAGCAACGTTATAAAGCAGGCACAGAAGATGCAGGAGGAAATGGAAAAGGTACAGGAGGAAATGGAGAGCAAGACCGTTGAAGCCACTTCCGGCGGCGGTGCTGTAACAGTTACAGCAAACGGCAAAAAGGAAATTCTTACACTTAAAATTAGTCCGGATGCAGTTGATCCTGATGATGTTGAAACTCTTGAGGACCTTATCATGGTTGCAGTAAACGACGCTATAAAGAAGGCTGACGATATGATGGCTGAGGGCATGAGCGCGGTTACAGGCGGAATTAACATTCCGGGATTATTCTAAAATGCACGCAACAGTAATTGAAACACTGATAGAAAAATTTGAGCAGCTTCCCGGTATCGGCAGAAAGAGCGCAGAGCGCATTGCGTTCCATATCCTTGAGCATATGTCCAAGGAGGACGCGGCGCAAATGTCAAGCTGCATAACAGAGGCAAAGGAGAAAATAACCCTATGCCCTGTTTGTCAGAATCTTACGGACACCTCGCCCTGCAAAATATGCTCATCACAAAAGCGCGACAAATCCGTTATATGCGTGGTGGAAAGTCCCGAGGACGTTTCCGCGATAGAGGCGACAAATGAATTTAACGGACTGTACCATGTACTTCATGGCGCGCTGTCCCCTATGGACGGCATAACGCCCGATGACATAAAGATAAACGAGCTTTTGCTCCGACTAAGCGACGGCGCGGTAAAAGAGGTCATAATGGCAACAAACCCCACCGTAAACGGCACGGCAACAGCGGTTTATATTTCAAAGCTGCTCGCGCCCTTTGACGTAAAGGTGACGCGTATTGCCCACGGTATACCAATCGGGAGCGATCTTGAATATGCCGACAAGATTACGCTTATAAAAGCGCTTGAGGGCAGACAAACAATGTAAATTTTTGCACAGATTGTATTTTATTTACAGTCTGTGTTTTTTTTATACAAAAAATATATCATTTTCTATCGTTTTATTACCTCTTTTTATGCTTGACTATTTTCCTATAAAAATATATAATAACATTATTGATACTTTTAGAATGCTCTACTATATGTGAGGGGGTTGCATTGATGAGTAGACTACATATGGGTATAGACGTAGGCTCAACAACTGTTAAGGTGGTTGTGCTTGACGAAAACAACAATACCTTATTTGCAGAATACAGACGTCATTTTTCTGATATACAAAGCACCGTAAAGGGTCTGTTTGACGAGGTAAAGGAGGTTGTAAAGGACGAGGAATTTACCGTTGTTATAACAGGCTCGGGCGGACTTTTGCTGTCTGAAATGCTTTCGCTGCCGTTCGTGCAGGAGGTTATCGCAAACAAAACCGCAATTAAAACCTTTATGCCCGAAACGGACGTTGTTATTGAGCTTGGCGGCGAAGACGCAAAAATACTTTATCTTTCCGGCGGTCTTGAACAGCGCATGAACGGTACCTGTGCCGGCGGTACGGGTTCTTTCATTGACCAGATGTCAATACTTCTTAAAACGGACGCTGACGGTCTTAACACCTTAGCCGAAAAGCATTCCGTTATCTATCCTATCGCCGCACGCTGCGGAGTTTTTGCAAAATCTGACGTACAGCCGCTTTTAAACGAGGGTGCGGCGCGTGAGGACGTTGCCGCGTCAATTTTGCAGGCAGTTGTTACGCAGACAATCAGCGGCTTGGCACAGGGACGACCGATTAAGGGGAATATCGTATTTCTTGGAGGACCTTTGCATTTTCTTCCGCAATTACGCAGACAGTTTGAGGAAACCTTAAAGGACAATGCAAAATCCTTTAAAACACCCGAAAACGCGCAGCTTTTTGTGGCAATCGGCGCGGCGCTGATGTACGAAAACGAAAAATCAGTAACTATAGCTTCTCTCATAGAACAGCTTGCAAATGCAAAGTCAGTTGACGCGGAAATTACGCGTATGCGTACCCTGTTTGAAAACGAGGAGGAGCGCAAGGAATTTTTTGACCGTCATAGCAAGGACGTGGCAAAAAGAAAGGATATTTCCACCGCAAACGGCCCTGTATTTCTTGGTCTTGACGTTGGCTCGACAACAATTAAAGCCGCTCTTATAAACGAGGACAACGATATTCTCTACAGCTACTACGCTAAAAACGAGGGCAGTCCCATAACCTGCGGAATTAAAATCCTTCGTGAGCTGTACTCACAGCTTCCCGATACCGCATATATCGCAAATGCCTGCACCACAGGCTACGGCGAACTTCTTTTAAAGACAGCTTTCCGAATTGACGAGGGCGAAATCGAAACAATCGCGCACTACAAGGCGGCAAATCATTTCTCCCCCGGCGTTGATTTCATTATCGACATCGGCGGTCAGGATATGAAGTGTATGAAGATAAAGAACGGTGTTATCGACAGCATTATGCTGAACGAAGCCTGTTCATCGGGCTGCGGCTCATTCATTCAGACCTTTGCTGAAAGTCTTGGTCTTGATACTATATCCTTCTCAAAGGAAGCGCTTGACGCAAAAAATCCTGTTGACCTCGGCACACGCTGTACAGTATTTATGAATTCACGCGTTAAACAGGCTCAGAAAGAGGGCGCTACTGTCGGCGACATCAGTGCCGGTCTTTCCTACTCCGTT
>CAMCPC010000159.1 GCA_945876665.1 uncultured Oscillospiraceae bacterium | reverse complement strand
AGAAGAAATCACCTGATGTTATAGCGTCAATTCCTGACGGCGCATCGGTGAAAAAGGGAACAAAGCTTACGCTTTCGGCTGACGGTGATATTTATTACACCACCGATGGGTCAGAGCCTACGCGCGAATCAACCCTTTACACAGGGCCTATATCACTTACAAAGGATGTTACAATTAAAGCGGTATGCTTTAAAGAGGGCTATATAGACGGAGATGTAATGACAGTCAGCTACAAAGTGAAGCCGTCCTCATCGTCCTCATCGGGCAGCGAAGTCAATCCGACAGCAGCGCCGCAGACATCTGGAGAAAACAATGCGGTTATTACAGCAACAGAAAGCGGCAAAAAGGTTGAATACGGATCTCCTATCGAGCTTAAAATAAACGAGCCTGGTAAGATATATTACACCACTGACGGAACAACTCCGAATAAGAATTCAATGGAATACACTAAGCCGATTATCCTCACAGAAGATACAGTTATCAAGGCTGTCGTATGGCAGGAGGGTGACGTATACAGTCAGGTTTATACATTTGATTATGAACTGGACGGTCATATGATAAAGCTTCGTGACGATATGGAAAAGTCAATGCTTATATCCGGCTATGAGGACGGTACATTCCGTCCTGACAGCAGTATCACAAGAGCAGAAACTGCGTCACTTTTAAGACGTTCGTCTGAAATGTACGGATACTATATCAATGATGATGTATTCAGTGATGTTGAAATGTGGGCAAAGCAGGATATAAATGAGCTTGCAGCGGCAGAGGTGATAAGCGGCTACGGTGACGGAACATTCCGCCCTGATAATGCTGTTACCCGCGCAGAGTTTGTTACAATGCTTATGCGCATAATCGGCGAAAACGGCGACACATCCGCATTTGCTGATGTAAACGGTCATTGGGCTGAAAAGTACATTGATAAAGCCGGTGAATATGGATATATAAACGGCTATGAGGACGGTACATTCAGACCTGATAACAATATTACAAGAGCGGAGGCTGTGACGATAATGTCAAAGGTATTCGGATTTGCGCCTGACGGAACGGTATCACGTTTTGGTGATGTGACAAATTCACACTGGGCATTCGGATATATTGCAGACTAATAATATATTAATCTGCATCAATGAGGAACTATTATGACAATGAAATTCAACAAGCCAATAGCACTGTTGCTGGCGGTTATAATGGCAATGCTGCTGAGCTTCCCAAGCCGAGAAAATATCGGCTTGGGACTGACAGCAGATGCGGCAGAAATCACGCCTGAGGAGCCAACTCTTACAACAAATAAGTATGACATTGATAACGATGGCGGCAATGATGAAGTTTATGAAATCGATACGCGTGAGGAGCTTTATTGGTTTGCATACAAGGTAAATAATGAAAATGCAACTTATGGCAGTGCAAACGCAGTTCTCACGGCGAATATTACAGTGAACACAGGTGATGTTGCAGGCTGTGAAGGCACACCGGAAGCAAACTGGGTAAGCTGGACACCAATCGGCAACTATGAAAACTCATACACCGGCACATTTGACGGACGAAATCACACCATAAGCGGATTGTATTTTAACGATGAAGGAACAGAGTATGGCGGGTTGTTCGGCTATGTGGAAAGCGGGGGCAATGTTTCCAATGTAGGCGTTATCAATTCATATATCAACGGCGGAGGCTATACCGGTGGTGTGTGCGGAGAAAATTATGGCACAATCACCAACTGCTATAACAGCGGCACAGTCGGCGACGACAGTAGCAACAGCTGGTATGTCGGCGGAGTGTGCGGATATAATTTTGACGGAGGCACAATCACAAACTGCTATAACGCCGGTGCAGTCAGGGTCGGCAACGGCAACTGGTATGTCGGCGGCGTATGTGGCTATAATGACGGCACAATCACAAACTGCTATAACACCGGTGCAGTCAGTGTCGGCATGGAGAACTGGTATGTCGGGGGATTGTGCGGCAATAATGATGGTATAATTAAAAACTGCTATAACATCGGCACAGTCAGCGATGGTGGACTTGTGAGTTATATCGACGGATTGTGCGGATATAGCGAATACAACGCCACAGTCGACAACTGCTATTATCTTGATACCTGTATAACACTTTCCAGTTCTTATGGAACAAGAAAAAACACTCAAGAATTTGCAAGCGGCGAGATAGCTTATCTCTTAAACGGTTCAACGAGCGAGGGCGCTCTTGTATGGGGTCAGATCGTCGGTCATGAAAGTGGAAATGACGCTTATCCTGTATTTAATAACGTAGTAAATACTGTTTATTGTGATTCTGACACATACAGCAACTATAAGCCGAAACAAAGTGGTTCCGAGTATCGGATTGAAACCATGCAGGAGCTATACTGGTTCGCGGCATATGTAAACGGTACTCTTCCTTATGATACATCCGCTTATTCTTGGAAAAATGCGGTTCTCGCGGCGGATATTACAGTAAATTCGGGCGTTTTTGATAATGATGGCAATTTAACCGGCGGCGACTTTATAAATTGGACACCAATAGGCAGCTATGACAGTGTCAGCGACAACAACCCCTACACCGGCACATTTGACGGACAGGGACACACCATAAGCGGCTTGTACTTTGGTGACGAAAATGCAGAGAATGTCGGATTTTTCGGCTGTGTGGGAAGCAACGGCAGTGTTTCCAACGTAGGCATTGTCGATTCCTATTTCAGCGGCAAAGAAAATGTCGGCAGTGTGTGCGGAGATAATAAAGGCGGCACAATCAGCAGCTGCTATAGCACCGGCACAGTCATCGGCGACCATTATGTCGGCGGAGTGTGTGGATATAATTTTGAAGGCGGCACAATCACCAACTGCTATAACACCGGCGCAGTCAGCGGCAGAAATAATGTCAGCAGCAATGGCTCTAATGTCGGCGGCATATGCGGATATACCGGAAACACCAGCGCAATCACCAACTGCTATAACATCGGCACAGTCAGCGGACCGGATAGTTATGTCGGCGGCGTGTGCGGAGATGTTTATAACAACACAATCGACAACTGCTATTTTAACAGTGAGGTTTATTCAGGCAAAGCGGTTGGCGGAACAGAAAGTAAACCAATCGGAGCGAATGTTCTTGGCAAGGGAAACAGCAGTTTCCGGTGCGGCGAGGTAGCATATCTGCTGTCAAAGGGTTGTACAATAGATGGAACCACTTATTCCGGCTCTGCATGGGGTCAGAGGCTGACAGGCGATAATAAGGAATTGTCACCTGTTATTACAAGCGAAAACGCAAAGACAGTTTACAAGGTAACCTTTATAAATGGCGATGCGGAATACGCTGTAAAATATGCAAACCCGTCAGGCATATATGAAATGCCGATAGCTCCGCCATCGGAATATGGTTACGTATTTAAATGGTCAATATCAAATACGGATTATAGCAATGCTGCAAACGATTTCACTGCAAACACAGCGGTTGCAGAGGATATAACAGTTTACGCTGTAAAAGAGGAAAAATACGGCGAAAAAAGCGGTACAAAAACTGTTACAGCAACCTGCGGAACGGAAACAACACAGGATTTGTCCGCATATACCGTATTTGCGGCAGGAACATCGTCAATCGGCAAATTCACATACACAATCGAAAGCGGCAACGATACATTGGGCGCGTCAATAAGTGGTGATACACTGACAATTCCAAGTACAGCTGCGGCAGGTGAATATACGCTGACGATTAAGGCAACGGTAAAAGAACCCGTAGTATGGCTTATGTCGACCGAGTTGGGAACAGAGCCGTTTACGTTTGATGTAACGGTTAATGTAAATCAGCCGGATCCGACAGCAAGCCCAAGTCCAAGCGCAAGTCCGAACCCGAGCCCAAGTCCGAGCGCAAGCGCAAGCCCGAGTCCGAGTCCGAGCGGAAGTCCAAGCCCGAACCCAAGCTCGAGCGCAAGCCCAAGCCCGAGCGCAAGGCCGAGCCCGAGCCCGAGCGCAAGTCCAAGCCCGAGCGCAAGCCCAAGCCCTAGCCCGAGCCCTAGTCCGAGTCAT
>CAMCPC010000158.1 GCA_945876665.1 uncultured Oscillospiraceae bacterium | reverse complement strand
TAATCCTCCGAAGAAATTTTTTTATGAAAGCATCAATACTATTTCAAGAACTATTACAATCGCGCTCAGAATGCTAAGCACCGTGACGCCAAGCACGCACTTTTTCTTAAGTCTTGCAAACGCAGTTTCAAGGTCTGACACGGCATTTTTTGTATTAAGCTGCGTATTTCTCAGATCAAACACACTGTCATTAAGTCTGGAAACAGAATTGACAGCCTGCTTTATTTCCGAAACACCTGCACTTACAGCCTCAACAGCTTCCTTTATATCGGAATAATTCTGTTCATGTCCGCTCATTCTTTCCCTCGCCTGCATTTCAGCAACGTTAAGCTTCTCTGAAATTGCGTTTATCTTTTCGGACAGTGCTGACACATCATCACTGACATTCTGAATCCTGATTTCCACATCGTCAAATCTTTCAGACATTTCCGATATTGAACGTGCGCCCTCCTTTATTTCGTCAATCTTATGGACAGAGGTCTGCACAGAAGTTTTTACTGAATTTTTGATTTTATCGGCTATGCTGTCATCTTCCGTTTCTTCCTCAGCATCTTCTTTGGCGTCATGTTCATCTTCCATTTTTGCCTTGAACATATCCATTTTGCTTACAACGGTATCCTTGAGATTTTTCGCGCTGCTGCCTATACCACCTGCTGTTTTTTTGAATTTATCAATAACATTCTGAATATTGATTGTTTCATTCAGATTTATTCTCTGAGTATTTTCAACAGGCTCGGCATCGCCGTTCATCTTTATATCGGCATTTTTCAAAAATGCCTCATATTCCTCGTCACTTCCGCTGTAAAATGCGTCATTTCCCTCATATGATTCTATATTCATATCCTTTTTCTTATACATACAGTCACCCTTTTCAAAACGAATTTATCCCGCTGCAATTATTCCCCGTCAACATCCTCTGACGGCTTCTTCGGTGTTATTGTAATAACGTCTACACTGTCGTCAATGTCATCCGCTGAAACATCTTCATCATTCAGCTTTTCACCGCACTTTGAGCAGTATACATCATCGGTATGATTATATGCACCACAGCTGCCGCACTTTACCGTTTCCTTGAGCTGGGCAAGCTGCTGCTTAAGGTCTGCGACCTCCTCCTTAAGAGCGTCAATCTTGCCGCACTTTTCCGCAACAAAGCCACAGCATGCCTCGTTTGTGTCTGCGTACTTCTCGTATACAGCTTTACCGATTTCGGTATATATATCCTTGATTTTGTCCTCCGTTTCGCTTATGGCAAATTTAAGCTTTGTCTGATTCACCACGTTATTTGTCTTGTCAATAACTGTCCTTGTCAGCTTAACCGCTCCGTCCTTTGCCTTATAAGCATGTTCTTTTATTTTGTCGAATACTTCCTCCATTAAAAAATCGCTCCTCTCATATTATATATATTCCGATTTTCTTATATTGTTTACATTATACCATAATATACGTCATTTTTTTATGACATTTGTATTATTTTTTCGTTTCAGCATCGCTATTATACGTTACATAAATGATATAAACAGGAAAAGGACTGCCTTACGGCAGTCCCTGGATTGATTATGGAATACAGAATTTTATATTCCATAATCATTATATACCTTTAAGCAGGATATTTCAATACAAACTTTATCAGTTTTTGTATGCTTTCTTCATAATCTCCTCTATTTCCGTAACAAGCGGCAGCTTCGGATTAGCAGTTGTACACTGATCCTCAAATGCCTTGTTTGCATTATCGGAAAGGTTATTCATATAGGTTTCATCGTCAATTCCGCACTCTGCAAATGAAAGCGGCTCGTTAACCTCCTTCATAAGGTCAACTATCGCATCGATAAGGCTCTGCACACCCTCTGCGGCTGTCTTTGCGGGAAGTCCAAGAGCAGCGGCAATTTCCGCATACTTTTCGTCAGCCACGAACTTGTTGTATTTCGGGAACGAAACAAACTTTGACGGAACCTCTGAATTGTACTTTATAACGTGCGGCAGAAGAACTGCGTTTGCGCGTCCGTGAGGAATGTGGTATTCTCCGCCTATCTTGTGGGCGATTGAGTGATTTAGTCCAAGGAATGCGTTTGTGAACGCCATACCTGCGATACAGCTTGCGTTGTGCATCTTTTCTCTTGCTTCCGCATCCTCTGCACCGTTCTTATATGCTCTCGGCAGATACTTGAACACAAGCTGAATAGCCTTGATTGCAAGACCGTCAGTGTAATCAGATGCCATAACTGATACATACGCCTCAATAGCGTGTGTAAGAACGTCAAGACCTGTGTCAGCCGTTGCGCTCTTTGGAAGTGTCATTACAAACTGCGGGTCGATGATTGCAACGTTCGGTGTAAGCTCATAGTCCGCAAGAGGATACTTCATGTTGTTCTTCTTGTCTGAAATAACCGCGAAGCTTGTTACCTCAGAACCTGTACCTGATGTTGTAGGAATAGCCACAAGCTGTGCCTTGTTGCGCATCTTCGGGAACTTGAACGCACGTTTTCTTATATCAAGGAAACGAAGTCTTAATGAATTAAAGTCAACGTCCGGATGCTCGTAGAACAGCCACATACCCTTTGCAGCATCCATTGCACTACCGCCGCCAAGAGCGATAATTACGTCAGGCTTAAATTCGTTCATCATCTGCGCGCCGCGCTGTACTGTTTCGATTGACGGGTCAGGCTCAACGTCTGAGAAAATTTCACAGTGAACATGATCAGGTCTTTTTCTCAGATAGTACAAAATCTTATCAACGTATCCAAGTGATACCATGCCCGGGTCAGTTACGATAAATGCTCTTGTGATATCCGGCATTTTTTCAAGATACTGAATTGAGTTGTTTTCAAAATAAATCTTGTCAGGAACCTTGAACCACTGCATATTAACCCTCCTCTTTGCCACTCTCTTCTGGTTTATAAGATTGATTGTTGTGACATTTCCGCTGACGCTGTTTCCGCCGTAGCTTCCGCAACCAAGTGTCAATGACGGCATGTTTGTATTGTATATATCACCGATTGCGCCGTGTGATGACGGTGAATTTACGATAAGGCGGCTTGCCTTCATTGTTTCGGCAAACTTCTTTATAACTTCTTCATCCTTTGCGTGGATAACGGCACTGTGTCCCATACCGTGGAACATTACCATTTCCTCAGCTCTGTCTATACCCTCGTCCGCGCCGTCAACAACGAAATATGCAAGCACAGGGCTCAATTTCTCACGTGACAACGGATATTCAGGGCCTACACCCTCAAGCTTTGCAAGAAGTATTTTTGTGCCTGCCGGAACTTTAACTCCCGCATTTTCCGCAATCCATGATGCGCTCTTACCGACGATGTCAGGATTTACCGCGCCCTTTTCGCTGTTAATGCAGTAATCACTTACCTTCTTGATTTCCTCATCATTCTTAAGGAAATAGCAGCCGTACTTCTTCATCAGCTTTTCAAATTTTGCTGAGATTGACTTATCAACGATTGCCGCCTGCTCTGACGCACAAATCATACCGTTGTCAAAGGTCTTTGACAATATAAGGTCATTTACAGCCTGTTCAAGGTCTGCGCTCTTGTGGATATAGCAAGGTACATTACCGGGGCCTACACCCAATGCCGGCTTACCTGTAGAATATGCAGCCTTTACCATGCCGCTGCCGCCTGTCGCAAGAACAGTAGCAACACCGGGGTGATTCATAAGCGCGTTTGTAGCGTCGATTGACGGATACTCAATCCACTGGATACAGTTTTCAGGCGCGCCTGCCGCAACTGCCGCATCAAGCACAACCTTTGCCGCTGCCACGCTGCACTTTTGAGCCGCAGGGTGGAAACCGAAAATAACAGGGTTTCTTGACTTGATACATATAAGTGCCTTAAAAAGCGTTGTTGATGTCGGGTTTGTAACGGGAGTTACACCGCAGACAACACCTACCGGCTCTGCGATAATTTCATAATCCTCAAGGTCATTTTCAGCAATAACGCCTACTGTTTTCTCGTTCTTGATCGAGTGATAAACATACTCTGTCGCAAACATATTCTTTGTTATTTTATCCTCATAGACACCTCTGCCTGTTTCCTCAAC